>WTAG01000606.1 GCA_013139755.1 Methylomarinum sp.
CGTTGCTTAACCACCCTAATTAAATCCAACACACTGGTATTATGAAACTCCCTTTTAATACCTTCGGGCGGATCGCCAGAAACCAACAATACATGATCCAATTCATTTTCTTCGATAATTCGGAATATATCCCCTGACTCCAACGAAAAATCAGAGGCTCTGAAATGTGGTACAAATTGATGCTTGCTACGATCTACTTTCTTCCCAGTATCCCAGCTTCTAATGTCAAAGCGTTGGATATCAGGAACATTAATCATACTAATCGATTCACCTAGCGTGGAAACAAATTGATATTGCTCCTCAAATGCCTGATACGTTCTAGGTACTATTTCAAATGAAAATTTCATGTTTTGGTCACATAACAGCTGTTTTTAATAGGCATTATTGTACCTGAAATTATAAGCGCTATACCTGATACTAAAAAAATAATACCAAGCCCACTTGTATCCTTTCTAGCCGCATAAAAAAGGGGAGCTATTGCCCCCCTTTTTGCATCACTAAACTAATTAAGCAAACCTCTACAAATCATCACTTACCTGTTTGTGATAGTAAGGCCACTTTTTAACATGCAAATATTTTCTAATCGGTGTTTTAATTACTGATACACAAAGTGCGATTGAAAATAAGCACCATACCGCAGCATATTCATTAGGGTCATCAGTCATAATATCTGAGATAAGAGGCCCAATTAGATAATGGAAACCAACAAAACGCCATGAACCATAAATAATTGGCAAATAAAATGCTGCTAAAGAATAAGCAAATACATGTAAACCCCATTCATAATTAAATAACCACTCGATAGGCGTAGACATTAGGCCATTTAATGGTAATTGCCAAGCGATATGCCAATCCCCTGAAACAGAACATGTTTGCACACCACAAAAACCTTCTGTACCCACAACACAAGCACCCGCCCAGTCAAATGGGAACATTTTAATCAACATCGCAACTGAACTAATAGCACACAGCGTATAAACCGTGGTTCGTATTTTTATTTTGACACTTTCAGGAATAAAATACATTGCCACCATATTGACAAAGAAAGGCTGAAAGGCAATATGAAGATACCCTAAGAGGGTAAGCACCTGATTATTAGGATTGTCACATAAATCGATGTAAACATAGGTTGCTGCCTGTAATAACTCCATTAAGGCAAAATAAGTTAATGGAATCCATAATTCCTTCGATTCCCCTTTTTGTGCAACATACACTGCCGTACTTAAACCTGCGACAGCTAAAACTGCTGACGCTTCACCGCTCCAACACATTAATATTCCCCAAAATTGATTTAATGCCAGTCCCATCAGTAAAGGCTGGCAAAAGAATTATTATAATTTTACTGATTTAATATAAAACGAATGATTATATTACAAATCATCTGGGAATAGCCAAGCATGATAATATCGATGTTAGACCCACGCTGTAAAAAAGAGCGAGGGCAAAGTCAAACAAGCAGCCTGTATGCAGTGATGGCTTAATACAGGCAACTCACTCCCGATTACCCTATTACCGCATACAAGCGACTTAGCAGCCACATAGCTCTGCGTCTTTGTGTGACTATATAATCCTTAAGCCATAGCCGCACTATCAATATATATATCAACACCTGTTGCTAGCGCTATAGTCGCTACTGGCAGATCAGCACCTTGCTTCCATTGCTTTACCGGATCTCGTTTTGAATCCCCAGTCACAATAAAAAAACATTGCCGTGTATTGGCCAATGTTTTTGCGCTTAATGATATTCTGTCCGATGGTGGTTTGGGAGAATTATAAACCTCATGTACGGTTTCATCCTGATCATTCTTATGCCCAGGAAATAAACTCGCGGTATGCCCATCTTCGCCCATACCCAACAGTACCAAATCAAACTGTTCAACATCGGCAATAGACTGACGATATTGAATAGCCGCTTCCACAGCACCTAATTCAGTCGGCATAGTAAAAATATTAGCGTCAGGAATAGCTACTTTTGTTAGCAAAGCATTACTTGCCATTATGCTGTTTCTGTCTTTGTCGTCTACTGGCAAACAGCGCTCATCACCATAATAAATCATCCACTTTGACCAATCCGTCTTCGTATTAACCAATTGTTGATAAATTTTTTCTGGAGTACTGCCTCCAGCTAACACGATTTTAAAACAGCCTCTTTCAGCAATCGCCAGTTCCGCACTTTTTAATATTTGTTCAAGCACTGCATCGGCAACCTGCGGGGCTGTATCAAACTGATGCCATTGATTTATTTTTTGCATAATTATTTACATTCCGGAGTTAGTGAGTGACGCCAGTGTTGTTTTTCTTTATCAAAAAGACGCCTACACTCTTCTGGTCCCCATGACCCAGCAGGATAAGTTGCTATATAATCACGCTCTTCAGACCATTTTTGTAGAATAGGATCTACAATTTTCCAAGCACACTCCACTTCATCGGCTCTTAGAAACAAAGAACGATCACCTTCAATCACATCAAGCAATAAATCCTCATAAGCATCAGTATGATGCTCATCTTCTTTACGATAACTAGCATCCAGACTGGTAAGTCGTGTGCTCATTTCCAAGCCAGGCTCTTTTACAGTCATTTCTATACGGATACATTCTTCTGGCTGAATGCCCATTAATAACCAGTTAGGACTGGTACATTTCACTTGAGTATCACGAAAAAACTGTAAAGGTGGCTCTTTAAAACAAATTGAAATAGACGACTGTGCCTGTGCCATGCGTTTACCTGTACGCAAATAAATAGGTACATCTTTCCAACGCCAATTATCAACATATAATTTTAGTGCGGCATAGGTTTCTGTCACGCTATCTGCAGGCACATTTTCTTCCTGTAAATAACCATTTACCTTTTCACCGTTTTGATTTCCCGCAGAATATTGAGCGCGAAAAGCATGTGCATTTACTGCTTCTTTAGGAATAGGGCGGATAGATTTTAAAACTTTAACTTTTTCATCACGCAAAGCTTCTGCTTCCATAGATGCAGGTGGCTCCATTGTAACCAGTGTCAATAATTGCAATAAATGACTTTGCAACATATCCCGCGTTGCACCAGAAGTATCATAATATTGAGCTCTAGTGCCAATACCTAACTCTTCTGAGTTAGTAATTTGGATATGATCAATATAATTACGATTCCATAACGGTTCCAGCATAGTATTTGCAAAACGGAAAACCAATAAATTTTGCACTGTACCTTTACCTAAGTAATGATCAATTCGATAAATTTGATCTTCTCTTAGGTATTTACCTATACGTCGCTGCAAGGATTGGGCACTTTGCAAATCGTAGCCGAAAGGTTTTTCGATAACAACTCGCCTCCAGCCCGCCTCTTCGCTTAAT
>WTAG01000211.1 GCA_013139755.1 Methylomarinum sp.
ATAAAGCCGAAATTTATACCGGTAATTATTCCTTATTTGAAAAAATGCGTGCAGAAAAACTGGCGCAGCAACAAGCCTCATTTGTAAAACAACAGCGTGAAATTGAACATATCCAAAGTTTTATTACTCGTTTTAAAGCGCAAGCGACCAAAGCCAGACAAGCACAAAGCCGAGTAAAAGCATTGGAACGCATGGAGGTGATTGCCCAGGCGCATGTAGATTCACCTTTTAACTTTAGTTTTCCTGCACCTAAAAAGATGCCTAATCCGCTGTTACAAATTGAACAGGCGGATATTGGGTATGGCGATAAAGTGGTGATTAAAAATACCAGTTTAACCATTACACCTGGCGATAGAATTGGTTTGTTGGGGCCTAATGGTGCGGGTAAATCAAGTTTAATTAAAGTATTAGCTTCTGATATGCAGCCGTTAACAGGTAAGCTGAAAACAGCCGATGCATTAAATATTGGTTATTTTGCTCAGCACCAATTAGAACAGTTACGACTGGATGAATGTCCTCTCTGGCATTTGCAGCAGCTGGATAAGTTGGCAACAGAAAAAGATTTACGCAATTTCCTAGGCGGCTTTGATTTTAAAGGTGATAAGGTTGTGGAAAATGTCAGGCCTTTTTCAGGAGGAGAAAAAGCGCGTTTGGTACTGGCATTATTAGTCTATCAAAACCCTAACTTATTATTATTGGACGAGCCGACTAATCAGTTAGATCTGGAAATGCGTCATGCCCTGAGTATGGCATTACAGGATTATCAAGGGGCTATTGTGGTGGTCTCGCATGATAGACATTTATTACGCTCAGTGACTGATCAGTTAGTATTAGTTGCTGATGGCAAGGCAATACCGTTTGATGGTGACCTGGATGATTATCGCAGCTGGTTAACCGAACAGAAAAGAGCGTTGGCAGAGGTAAACACAGAAACTTCAACCAATGACTCAGGTGTTTCTCGAAAAGAACAGCGAAAAAATGATGCCGAGCGCCGTAAGCGCTTAAAACCATTGTTAAATAAAGCAAAAAAAGCGGAGCAGGCGGTAGAGAAATATCATGCCGAACAAAAAGAATTAGAGCAACAATTGGCTGATCCTGATATATATAGTGATACAAAAAAAGAAATGCTAAAACAATTGCTGGCACAGAAAGTGGCTGTTGATAATGCCTTAGAGCAGGCAGAAACTGAATGGATGGATCTTGAAGAACAATTAGAGCGGGAAGATATTAACTAAGAAGGCTAAGTTATGTATGAGCTATTAAAATTATGTTTTGAGATATGTTTATTTAAAAAAGGACCTGAAGACATTCCCTATTCCAAGGCTTTGTTAGGATTATTAATCCCCGTGTATGCAGTGATTAGCTTTTTAATCTTAATTTTAAGCAGTGATATGCTCAGCGCCATATTACAAGTTGCCGTAGAAGTTTTGCTTATTCTTGGTTTAACGCACATTATCTTGTTTATTGCCAAAAAGTCGGCACGTTATCAGCAAACAGCCTGTGCCTTAATGGCGACGGATGCTTTAATTAGTCTTTTTGCATTACCGGCAATGGCGACTTTGGTTGGGCAGGGTACGGGGTTAGCTTTTATAACAGTCGTGGTATTAATGATTTGGCACTGGGTCATATCTGGGCATATTTTTAGCCATGCATTAGAGCAACCCTTTACTTTTGGATTGGGCGTTGCTTTTTTGTATATACTGGTCTCATATCAGGTAATGGCAATGTTGTTTCCTGAAATTTTAGTTGCAGAGTAGCGGAGAATTTAATGAGTCATTATAAACATATTTTGTTGGCTGTAGATTTTACCGAACACGGTGAGAATGTAGCGAAGAAAGCTCAAGAATTGGCTAAAGATAATCAAGCACAACTGAGTGTTGTACATGTGGTTGATGATTTACCGATTGTTGATGCCAGTTATGAATCTATTATTCCATTAGACGTTGGTTTAACTGAGCAGTTAATCGATATGGCAAAGCAGCGACTGACCAAAATGGCCAATAAATTGGCAATAGCTGAAGATAAACAATGGCTAGAGATAGGCAGTGCGCCACTGGAGATAGCCAGAATTGCGGAAGAAAATGATGTCGATCTTATTGTTGTTGGTTCACATGGGCGACATGGCTTAGCGTTATTATTAGGTTCAACTGCCAATGGTGTGTTGCACCATGCAACATGTGATGTTTTGGCGGTACGCTTAAAAAATGATTGAACTGGTTTTAGGCGGGGCAAGATCGGGTAAAAGTCGTTATGCAGAGCAACAAGCAATTGAATCGGCTAAACAAGTGATTTATATTGCAACGGCTGAAGCGAGGGATACCGAGATGGAGCTAAGGATTAAGCGACACCGTGATGATAGACCACAATACTGGCAAACCGTTGAAGAGCCAATAAAACTAGCTCAAGTGATACAACAATACAGTGATACTAATATCTGTTTGTTAGTTGACTGTTTAACTTTATGGTTAACGAATATCTTGTTTAGTCGTCAGGGCGAGCTACAACAGGTGGTGTTTGAGCAAGAAACTGAGGCTTTATTTGA
>WTAG01000553.1 GCA_013139755.1 Methylomarinum sp.
AACAACGCTAATATCATAACTACCACGAGTCAGAGTGTAAGTTTTAGTAAAAACCACACCTTCATTATTTGTCCACTCTAAGGGGATAGTTAAAGTA
The DNA here is from genome assembly GCA_013139755.1 of Methylomarinum sp. The sequence continues at coordinate 98 of WTAG01000553.1, forward strand.
TCTTGTCCTTCTACTAATTCATAATTTACGTTTTTAGCAGTAAAAGAAGCATGATGATCAGGAGCTTTTGCAGAACCTGAACTTGCAATTAGACCACTTTGAGCCAAAAATTGCTTTTCGCCACTACTATCAAATAAACGAACTGGGGATAAATCTTTTTCCGCAGGATCCATGCCTATCAAAGCATACATACTGTTTACAACAGTATTCTCTTTTTCATAAGGATACTGAACTAAATCTAAATTGCGTACTGTACCGCCGTTAGTATCAATTTCAAGCGTAAAAACATCTGTTTTTACAGTGATAATTTTATCAGCAGGTACTTCAAGAACAGGTACCGCTTCTAAATTTTGTGTTGAGCTACCCGCTTGAACATTACCGGTTGTTGGTAAATCTGCGCCTGGCTCTAGAATTGTTGGTTGTTCTAATGTCGCTATTTCTGGCTTAGGGCCATAATCTAACTGCCATTGTTCCCAAAGCATGTAAGAAATCATTGCAAAAGCAATGACCAAGAGAAATCTTATGTTATCCATTATTATTTACCAAATTTATCTGGAACTGGGTCCACGCCGCCCTCATGGAACGGATGACATTTTAATAAGCGTCTGAGTGTTAGGTAAGAACCTTTGATAGCGCCATGTAGTTGAATCGCTTCCAGACCGTAACTTGAACAGCTGGGATAAAAGCGACATCTAGGAGGGCCAAGCAAAGGACTTATAAAATATCTATAAAACTTTATAAGATTTATGAGTAAGATTCGCATCGATTTGTAATTTTAAGCCAATGTTTATCTATTGATTTACTCAATATAGCAGACGTTGCATTCGCAGCATCTCTTCTCGCTAAAACAACAATATCAATATTAATTAATTCATGTTGTTTTAATCTAAAGTTTTCCCGAACAGCTCTTTTAATTAAATTTCTTGTAACTGCTTTTTTTATATTTTTTTTTGCAATTGCAAGCCCTAGCCTTGGATGATCGTAATCATTTCTAATAGCCAGCAAGGTAAAATACTTATCCGTTGATTTTACCGGATTAGCAAATACCTTTTTATAGTCAGCAGGTTTTCCTAGCCTTAGCTGAGAGGGAAAACTAAAAATATTGTCAGTCAAATTACACTGTTAATGCAGCGCGACCTTTTGCTCTACGAGCATTAATGACATTGCGGCCACCAACAGTCGCCATTCTTGCACGAAAACCATGAGTTCTTGCACGTTTAAGTTTACTTGGTTGATAAGTTCTTTTCATTTGCCTAAGCCTTAATAATTATTTAACAAAAAACGGATAAAAAAGACTCGGGATGATAAAATAAATTTATATACCCTGTCAATTACATTTATCTTTAGTTTTTATATATTCCGGTCATTTGTATCTCTAATACCTAGTATTTTTGCATGAATTAATGTTTAAAATATCACTAATTAGCATGCTTACATGCCCATATTTTTACTAAAAAAACTAGTTATAGTATAAAAATCAATAAGTTAATCATTTCAACAAACCACTATTAATAGTCAATGAGCTCAATTTGGAATACCTGTTTATCTAAACTTGAAAATGAAATCCCTTCCAGTGACTTTAGTACCTGGATCAGGCCACTACAGGCTGTGGAAAAAGGTGAAATTCTCAAGTTATTAGCGCCTAATCGGTTCATTATCGATCATGTCAAGCAACACTTCATTACAAAAATTGAAGATGCTGTCTATGAATTTTCTAATGGTACCTTAATTTTACAATTTGAGATTGGATCAAAAAACACCACGCCACTGGTTCAACCTAAATTTCAGAAAAAAACCACAGAAACTAACAAACCTAAGCGCTCAAATTTCTTAAACAAAACATTTACTTTTGATAGCTTTGTAGAAGGAAAATCAAATGAACTCGCTAAAGCGGCTTCACTTCAGGTTTCTGAAAATATAGGTAAAGCCTATAACCCATTATTTTTATATGGCAATTCAGGCTTGGGTAAAACGCATTTAATGCATGCTATCGGTAATGCCGTTATAGAAAAAAATCCTGCCGCTAATATCGTTTACCTGCATTCTGAAAAATTCGTACAAGACATGGTTCAAGCTTTTCAACACCATAAAATCAATGAATTTAAAGATTATTATCGCAACATTGATGTGTTACTTATTGATGATATTCAGTTTTTAGCTAATAAAGAACGTTCTCAGGAAGAATTTTTTCATACATTTAATAATCTTTTAGACAAAAAACATCAGGTGGTCTTAACCTGTGATAAATATCCAAAAGAAATTGAAGGTTTGGAAGATCGTTTAAAATCAAGATTCGGTTGGGGCTTACCTGTTGCTATTGAGCCACCTGATTTAGAAACCAGAGCAGCTATTTTAATTAAAAAAGCCAGTATTGCTAATGTTGTTTTACCTCAAGAAGTTGCTTTTTTTATTGGGAAACGCATTCCCTCCAATGTCAGAGACTTAGAAGGAGCTTTAAGACGTGTAATTGCTAATTCTCAATTTACAGGCAGAGAAATTACTGTTGATTTCACTAAAGAAGCCTTACATGACTTAATTTCCTTACAAGATAAGTTAGTCAATATAGATAACATTCAAAAAATCGTGGCTGAATATTTCAAAATTCGAATTGCCGATTTATCATCAAAAACCCGCCGACAATCAATCACTCGTCCTAGACAAATGGCTATGTGTCTCGCCCGAGAGCTTACTAGTCATAGCTTTCCTGAAATTGGTGATGCCTTTGGAGGTAGAGATCACACTACTGTAATTAATGCCTGTAAACGCATCAAATTATTAAGAGATAGTGACATTAAAGTATCCGAAGATTATCAAAACCTGTTGAGAACTTTATCGCATTAATTGCTATTAAGCTGTGGATAAGTAGGGGGCTAAAAACGACCTCTTAGTTATCCACAGTTTGGCACTACACAGAATCACCAACTTAAAAACCATGTAACTTACTGATTTATCAATTTAAAAATTGGTTATACACAGATTTATCAATGACTAATAATAGTAATATAAATATAAAGATATATAATTATTATTAATTAGCTGACTAACTTTTTGTATTTTGCCTAATAGCTAAAAAAAATTTCTATCAAACAGATTTTTTAAAAAAGTAATGTCTTTTATGTCTTGTGGATAACCTTGTGTTATTTACTGACTATAATATGTTCATTATTTGTGTGATTTTTATAGTGCCTGATTTGTAAACAACTTATCCACAGATCAAAAGCAATTAACAAACACTATAAATATTTATATAAGTTATTGATATCAAATATAAATAATGACTTATACACAGATTTTTTACTCACTAATAACAGTAATAAGCTTTAAATATATATATGAATATTATTATTAATAGAGAACAACTACTCACTCCTTTACAACAAATTGTTAGTGTTATCGAAAAAAGGCAAACAATGCCCATTCTTTCTAACGTACTCATGGTTGTTAATGATGATGCATTAGTATTGACTGGAACTGATCTTGAAATTCAATTGATTGCTAAAATCAATCTTGAATCTTCTGAGTCAGGACAAATTACAGTGCCTGCAAGAAAATTTTTAGATATTGTTAGATTGCTACCCAACCAAGCAGAAATTAAAATTGAACTTAAAGACGATAAAATTAAAGTCACGTCTGGCCGTAGTCGATTTTCTTTAGCAACCTTAGCTGCTGACAATTATCCTGAATTTTCAGAAACTGAATTGGGAAATCAATTTTTAATTAATGCCGGGAAAATGAAAAAAGCATTAGATAAAACGGTTTTTTGTATGGCAAACCAAGACATTCGATATTATTTGAATGGCTTGTTGTTTCATATATCCAATAGCAAATTAAAACTGGTTGCCTCAGATGGACATCGATTATCAATTTATGAAGATAATATTGGTGAATCCACAGGTTATGAAGAACGAATCATTTTGCCTAGAAAAGGTGTTTTAGAGTTAACTAGATTATTAGATGATGAAGAAGCTGAATTGAATGTGCAATTTTCTAATAGCAATATCAGAATCTATCTTAAAGATTTAATCTTCTCTGCTAAATTGGTCGATTCAAAATACCCAGACTTTAGTAAAGTATTTGAACAATCATTTTTTAATCAAATTCATATTCAAAAGCATTTGTTAAAAGATGCTTTAACTCGAGTTGCTATTTTAGCCAATGAAAAGTTTAAAGGCGTAACCTGTGAAATTTCAAATGGATTACTTAAATTAAGTTCACACAATCCTGAACATGATGAAGCTGAAGAAGAGTTGATCATAGAATATCAAGGTGAATCCATATCCATTGCTTTTAATTCACAATATTTATTAGACGCTGTCAGTAATTTAGATTCTGAATTAGCGGTACTAACGATTGCCAGTAATTCTAGTAGTTGTTTTATAGAAGAACCTGAAGAACAGTTGTATAAATTTATTGTTATGCCTATGCGTTTGTAAATTACTTAAAGTTTCTTAAATGAGTTTACTAAAACTTGATATCTATTCTTTACGTAATATTGTTAAAGCTTCTATTGAGCCATCAGCAGAAATTAATTTAATTTTTGGTGAAAATGGCAGTGGAAAAAGTTCATTACTGGAAGCTATTTTTATCTTAGGAAGAGCGAGATCATTTAGAAGCTCAAATATTAAACAAGTTATCCAGTTTGAACATGCTGAATTAATTGTTTCCGGACAAGTTTTACAAAACAATGCTTATACCTATCATTTAGGCATTCAGCTTAATGGTAAAAGTTGTGAAATACGGGTTAATCAAGAAAATAGTAATAAAGCTGAACTTGCTTCTTGTTTACCTGTGTTACTGATTCATCCTAAAAGCTATCGCTTGTTAGATGATGGTCCTCAATTGAGACGAGAGTTTTTAGACTGGGGTGTGTTTAATTATAATGATGGTTTTTTACTGCATTGGCGTAAGTTTAAAAAAGTATTACAACAAAGAAATTCGTTGTTAAAAACCAAGCAAATCAAGCAGCTTAATGTTTGGAATACTGAGTTGGTTCAGTACGGTACAATAGTCTCTCAATATAGAAAAGATTATTTAAAAAAACTACAGCCTATTTTTTCTAAGATAAGTGACTACTTTCTTGATTTTAAAAAGATAGAATTAAAATATATAGCAGGTTGGGATGAGTCTGTAGATTTTATTCAAACCTTGACTAATGATTTAGAGAAGGATTTACGATACGGATTTACTCATAGTGGACCACATCGTTGCGACTTTCAGTTAATAGTTAATGATAGATTAGCTAAAGATTTTGTTTCAAGAGGGCAGTTAAAATTATTAATGCTAGCTTTAAAGTTGGCGCAGGTTAAGTTAATCAATACAGAAAATAATAATTCAGTATGTGTTCTGATTGATGATTTAACTGCTGAGCTGGATATTCTCAATAAAGCTAAATTATTAACCTTTTTATCTGAGTTAGATTGTCAGGTTTTTATGACGACAACTGAACTTTCCAATTTTGGAGATTTATCTCAGATTCAAAATTACAAAGTGTTCCACGTGGAACATG
>WTAG01000513.1 GCA_013139755.1 Methylomarinum sp.
ATTAAAGGTCTCATAAAAGAACATAGGGAGCATAGAAACTACTGCCAACTCAGAACCAAAGGTAATAAAATAAGCTAAATTAAGAATGGCAACCTGCTTGAATTTATATTGGTGTATTGGATCTATAGGTTGCATTAAATGTTCTTCATTAATATGCACAATTTTATACACGTTATAGAAAAACAAAACCCAAATAGCAATATAGATACAAATCGCCATAAAATTTGATAATAGACTGACTCCAGCAGGTGATAGCTTCCAGGTTAACAGGCTAAGCGTTGCATACAGTGGGATGGTCATTAATATATAGAAAAACAAATCCCAGATGCTGGTCACTTCCATTGCACCCGCTTTTTTAGGTTTAAAATAAGTAGAGCCTTTAGGTGTATCGGTAACACTAAAAAAATAAATAACCGAATAAATCAGTGCAATAACACCTGTGCTTGCAACCGCATAACGCCAGCCTTCAGGTCCACCAAATATCAGTGCAAGGGTAGGTAATGACATTGCAGCAGCTGCTGAACCAAAGTTCCCCCAGCCTCCGTAAATACCTTCTGCAATACCCACTTGTTTAGCAGGGAACCATTCACCCACCATGCGGATACCAATAACAAAACCAGCACCCACAAAACCTAATAGAAACCTAGCCAGTGCCAATTGTTCAAAGCTAGAGGCAAAAGCAAACATAAAACAGGGAAGGCTACCTAATGCGAGTAGTGTCGAAAAGGTGCGTTTAGGGCCGAACTTATCAACCAGAATACCTATAATGATGCGAGATGGAATAGTTAGAGCAACGTTTAATATGAGTATGGTTTTAATCTCTGATTTGCTCATACCCAGGGTATCAGCAATCACAAGCATTAATGGCGCGTGACTAAACCAGACCACAAAGCTGATAAAGAAAGCGAGCCAGGTCATGTGGAGAATTTTTATTCTCCCTGAAAAAGACAGTAAATTTAAGTTTTGTGTAGACATATGCATTCCTTAATGATTTTGATTAATACTCTGCAAGCACTATGCCAACAACTGGTTATATTGTGATTTCTGGGTACTGCTTTCTCATGGAAATTTAGAATATATATTTTTCAATAAGTTATAAACATACGAAAAGCGCATCTCCAAAGGGATGCATACATGGATGTAGGTAAGTAGAGTAATGCATAAAGCCATGGATGGCTTGTAGTAGAACAACGCAGGAGCAGTTGTCGAGGAGCTATTGCCGAGAGGGTTGGGTGAGGGGAGATAAAATCATCCTTAGCCCTTGTTTTTATTGGGAATTAATTTGGTTTTTGATATATAAAATAACAAGATTTTTTTATGAGAAAACCTTGGAATCACTGGGATTTAGAGTCAATAGTGATGTAACAAAGGAAATGCGTGCACCATATGGGTGCAAGGCTTTAGATATTCATCAAATACTTTGCGCGCTATATTTGTATGTTATAGAAAAACACCTGCAATTATTAGTGCACAAGATCAGCTTAAAAAAGAAATAGGTTTTGATTGATCATTACAGCAGCTGTATCAAAATGATGAAGGCTTAACTGAATGACTCAATAATGTTTTTACATGTCATCAACGAGTTACAAGCTTTGAATTATTGACATATAAAACTCTAGTAACTAGACTTGTTCAAAATAACGTAAGTATAGGCGGTTTTGCCAGATTTTCCGGTTAATAGTGTGATAATAGGCATATCTGCCGTTCTATTGGAATAATTAGGCAAAAATGCCTGAATTACAGAGTAATATCAACTTTATAGGGCGAAATTGCCTGTTAATTAATAGTTATGTTCTTACAATGAAAATCAATCAAGAAAAATGGACTACATTTTACTTTACCTGTTTGAGAGACTTAGTAGGTTTTACTGTATAATTTATCATAATATGCAACATGTCTAAGCTAATATCATGAAAATAGAACTGGAAAACTTTGGGATTGTCAAGAATTTTACTTTTAATACTAATGATGATTTTAGTATCATTTTTGGTAAAAATAACACAGGTAAGTCTTATGCAATATCTGTTGTATATTTAGTAATCAAAAACATATTAAATCTTGAGGATCCTTTTTTCATTCATTCATTTATTTCAGAAATAAATGTCACTGAAAAAGCGGAAGAATTTCAAAAAAAACTAGAAAATAAAAAATCTATCGATATTAAAAATGATATTGAAGATTTATTAATAGAGTCGTTATCAAAAACTTTAATAGAAAGTATTCAAGAGTCATTTAAAAGTACCTTTGATTCAATTGAAAATTTGAAAAATCAATTGTCAGATAAAGATTTAACTTTAAATGTTATTACAGATCTAATTAATTTTACAATCAAAATTAAAGGAAAAAATTTATTTATTGATAAATTATCAATAAATAGGGAAAGAATTGAATTAAGGTGTGTAAAAAGGAATTTATCACATAAAGATAACGGTAAAATAATAACTCTATATAAAACTGATGATCAAGATAACTTTATAAATAAATTAGTCGTATTTATGCTAGAAACAAGTATGACTATGACAATAGAATTGAAAGAAAGCATAAAAAAAGTACATTATTTGCCAGCTTCTCGTTCTGGACTTTATCAAGCATTAAGTGCCTTTGGTCAAATAATTGCTGAATTATCAAAAAGTAGAAAGTTTACAACTAAAAAAATAGAATTACCTAGTATTTCAGAGCCATTAAGTGATTATTTTTTAGAGTTATCAAATATTAAATTAAGAAAAAAAGAAATAGATAATAAGGTTACAAAAATTGCTTCAGAAATAGAAGATTCTATTTTAAATGGAAAAATAGAATTTGATAAAACAACGAAAAAACTGATGTTTAAGCCAAAAAATACAACTTTAACATTAGATTTATCATATACCTCATCTATGGTTTCTGAAATTTCACCAATTGTTTCGTATCTACGTTATGTTATTAATTATTCAGATGATCAAAGCTTCTATCCTTTTTATACAAAAAAAAGGAAGTTTGAAAAATCTAAACCATTAATTATTATTGAAGAGCCGGAAGCTCATTTACACCCAGATATACAGGTAGAACTTCTTAAGCAGTTTGTTGAATTAGCTAAAGATGATGTTAAATTTATTATTACAACACACAGCAATTATATGTTTAATAAATTTAATAATTTAGTTATATCGAAAGATATAGATATAAGTAAGTCAGCCTCATTTTTATTTAAAGAAGAATCTAATGGAAGTAATGCTATAAAAATGGAATTAGATGAGTTTGGTGTAGATGATGAGAATTTTATATATACATCTGAAAGTTTATACAATGAAAAAATGGATTTAATAAAAAATATAAACGAAACTAGTTAATGTTTAGAAAAATACATGAAAATACTGAGCTATCTTCTATAATTTCACAATGTTGTAGTGAAAATAATATTGAGGTTTGTTTAAGTGAAGGGCTAGAAAATTGTTCTGATGATCGCCTACTAATCTTAAAGCCAGATAATTATTATTCCAGTAGAAATATGCAGAACCCACCTCCAGCAATCGACTGCATTATTTTAGTTAAGTGTAGTTCTAATGAAAGTTATAATATATATTTAATTGAGCTTAAAGATATAAAGTCTCCTCAAGGGTTTAATAAAGCTAATATTGTAGCTAAGTTTAAAACAGTAATTGATGATTTTTTATCAAATAGATTTAAAGATATTTTTCTTAAAGAGAGTTATTGTAATTTTAATTGCTATTTTATATCAAACCCATATGGTTTTAAGGATATGACACAATCAGAATATGACAAAAAAATTCATGATGAAGGTTTAAAGTTAGATTATTTTAATTCTATTAAACCATTTAAATTTAATGGGAAGGTCAGTTTTATCCAGTCAAGACTACCAAACCCAATGATTTCAGAATGTTAACCAATTTCACATAACGAACAAGGTTAGATTGTGAGAGCGCAGCGAACCACAATCTGAACCGTTTGTTGGACAAGCCCGGTAATATTCGTAGGAACTCTGTTAAATTCGCACTATGAAAATAGCTTTTTGATAATTAGCCTAATTGATTAATCAGGCTTTTGTTTTTATTACTCAACTGAACCTTGAGTATTGTCCATTGCAGTCAACGCTCAAGATTCCTGTACCGGGGGTATTTTTTATGCCTTAATCCTTGGTTTTAGCCCAAGCAACTCTCTCAGCGTCACATTCGCTACTTGGCTGGGTGAAGGCGTATGAATTTACATAACCGTGAGTGGTGGTTGCAACGATTAAGTCGGTACAGGCTGGAGAGAAGTAGGGTCAGTTCTAACATTCCAACATTTATGCTACTATTAAGCACATGGCTAGACCACTAAGATTAGAATTTTCAGGTGCGCTGTATCATGTAACTTCGCGTGGAGATCATCGTGAGGATACAAAGAAAAAACTAAACACCAGATGTTTCTTGGTAGT
>WTAG01000098.1 GCA_013139755.1 Methylomarinum sp.
ACGAACATTGCAAATATTAATAGAAGCTTGCATAGGTATAGCAAAACATTGGACTTATGCCTTAAATAAAACAGCCCCGGCCGACGCCTATTCTGCTTTTGAAGCGTTATCTCAACAAGGAATAGTAGGTATAAATGAGGTTGAATGGAAAAAGATAATAGGCATGAGAAATGCTTTAGTACATGACTATCTTAATATTGAGCCAGAAATTATTAGGACAATTATAAATAATGCAACCTACCATGAATTACTTATTTTTGCGGATAATGGGTTGCTAGCTCTAAAAGAGATTAATTAAGTTCTCGTGTCGGCTATAATGGCTTCATTTCTAATATACTCTTCGCGATTAAGAATGAGCATTAAACAGTTGCCGCTCTGTACACGACAAAAAACATAACCCCATGATTTAACAAGAGATAAATATTCTGGCTTGAAAGTCCATCGTTAATCAGTTTCACTTTTCGCGACTAAACAGGAGGTGAAATGGAATTAAACGATGGACTGAGAGTGATTTTAAAAGGACATTTAGGTTGGAGCAAGTGTCGATTAGTTTGTTTTGTTGGAATGTTATTGGCATTAGTCCGATTGAAACACATAAATTTGACACAACTGGCGTTGGCTTTTTCAAGTCAAGCTGACCCAAAGTCTCGTTATCGTCGTTTACAACGTTTTTTTCAGTATGTCGTCTTTGATTACGATGCAATTGCACGCTTAGTCATGCAGCTGTTTGATTTTTATGGCAAGTCTTACTATTTGACGCTAGATAGAACGAATTGGAAATGGGGTGAGAAGAACCTCAATATTTTTACACTGGGCATCGTTTACAAAGGAACGGCAATTCCGGTTTATTGGTTGGTGTTGAACAAACAAGGGAATTCCAATCAGCGTGAGCGGATTGCCTTACTACAGCGTTTTATCCATCAATTTGGACGTAGCGATATTTTGGGTCTATTGGGTGACAGGGAATTTATTGGCGACCTATGGTGGCAATGGTTAAGTGAACAAGGTATTCCTTATCTGATTAGAATGAGAGAAAATCAGTTAATGACTAATCATCAAGGGCATGAACGTCCAGTCCGTACGTTGTTTGAGGACCTAAAAGTGGGCAAAAGCCGTTCATTTAGAAAAACACGCAGAGTGGGTCAACAATGGGTTTGGCTCAGTGGAATGAAACTGAATAGTGGCGAACTTTTGATTCTGGCGGGAAACCAGAAAATACCAAAGTCGCTGGCGGTTTATGGTTTACGTTGGGAAATAGAGAGCTTGTTTCAATGCCTGAAAGGACGAGGATTCCATTTGGAAGAAACACGCCTGACTCACTATTTTCGGAGCAAAAAGGTAATGGCATTATTGGTCATTGCTTTTTGTTGGGTTCATAAAACGGGGGAATGTAAGCATAAGGTCATCAAGCCTTTAAAAACAAAAACACATGATCGACTGGAACAAAGTTTATTTCGATATGGGTTAGATTATTTGACGAATAGCCTTTTACATGGACTTCATAAAGCTGAGGATCGCTTCAAGCTGTGGGTGCTGTTTTTATGCCCCCCAGATATGATCACAGGTAATGAACGAGACCCCAGAATCATTGAACTTACGTTATGATTCTGAGTATGAAATTTTATTTTTGTCGTGTACAGAGATGAAAGGTATAATCACCATCATCTTTAAATTTCAACACCTCATATTAAATGGATTTTGATCAATTAAAATTGGAAATTATTCAATTCGCCCAAGACGAAAAAAATATAGAACTGTTAAGGTTATACGGTTCTTATGCAACGGGTACAGCGCATAAAAATAGTGATATAGATTTAGCGGTGATTTTTAAATCATGGGAGCAAGATGCAATTAAACGTCGGTTACGCTCGGAATTACTAGCGATAGAATGGCAACAACCGCAGAGTCATTTGTGAGAACTTTGACGAAGCGGTTTTTGTACGTAGTCGAGGTGGACGCAAGGTGGCTGAGGCCTAATGATTCACCGAGTGGCGAATCGATTTTTGTGCCATGGAGTCACAAAATCAATCATGAAGGCGCGCGGCGGAACGCCTGGACTTTAACTTGTTCAGTTTAATTAGATGAAAAAAATATTATTGGTATTTGGAACGCGTCCCGAGGCCATAAAAATGGCGCCACTTATTAAAGAGCTAAAAAAAGATCAAAACACATTTTTGATAAAAGTGTGTGTGACAGCGCAACACCGTGAGATGCTAGATCAAGTTTTGGATCTTTTTGAGATTTCGGCTGATTATGATTTAAATATTATGAAACAAGGGCAGGACTTATACGATATTACTACGAATGTATTATTAGGGATGAAAACGGTTCTTAATGATTTTAGTCCAGACTTAGTTTTAGTCCATGGAGATACTACAACTACCTTTGCAACAAGCCTTGCGGCTTTTTATAAAAAAATTAACGTGGGGCATATTGAGGCAGGCTTACGAACAGGTAACATTTATTCTCCTTGGCCAGAGGAGGCAAACCGTAAGTTGACAAGTGTATTAACCAAATATCACTTTGTTCCGACAGAAACATCGAAGAGCAACCTAATAAATGAAGGTTATCTTGAAGAAAATATTTATGTGACAGGGAATACAGTCATAGATTCACTACTAATGACTAAAGAAAAAATTGATAAGGATACTGATTTAAACAAAGAGCTTGATAGGCAGTTTTCATTTTTAGATAAAAATAAAAAAATGATTTTAGTAACTGGGCATCGACGTGAAAGTTTTGGTGATGGTTTTGAGCGAATATGTGAAGCGTTACAGATAACAGCAAAAAACTACCCTAATGTACAAATAGTATACCCAATGCACTTGAATCCAAATGTACGTGAACCTGTTAATAGAATTTTAAAAGGAATTAACAATATTTTTTTAATTGAGCCCCAAGAATACCTTCCTTTTGTTTATTTAATGAATTGTGCATATATTATTTTGACAGATTCAGGAGGTGTTCAAGAAGAAGCCCCTTCCTTAGGTAAACCAGTTTTAGTGATGCGAGATACTACGGAGAGACCTGAAGCAGTTATAGCGGGGACAGTTAAATTAGTCGGGACAGATATTGTAAAAATCACAGCGAATATATCTGAATTAATGGATAATGCAGAAGCATATCAATTGATGAGTTTTTCTCATAATCCTTATGGTGATGGAAATGCTTGTCAACGAATTGTTAATATTTTGAATTAAATAGATTGGAAAGTTATGTCTTTTGAAACTATCTCAGTGATAGGGCTAGGTTATATAGGGTTGCCGACAGCTGCAATGTTTGCAAGCCATGGAAAATATGTTATTGGTGTTGATGTAAGTCAGGATACAGTTGATACTATTAACCGCAGTGAAATTCATATTGTTGAGCCAGAACTCGATGGTATTGTTCATAAAGTAGTAAATGATGGAAAATTAAAAGCTACATTAAAACCAAAACCTGCAGATGCTTTTTTAATTGCGGTACCTACGCCATTTAAGGGAGATAATCATGAGCCTGATCTTAGCTATATAGAACAAGCCGCTATTACAGTAGCTCAAGTACTTAAAAAGGGTGATTTAGTTATTCTTGAGTCAACATCCCCGGTTGGTGCCACTGAACAAATGGCTGAATGGTTGGCGCAAGCAAGGATAGATTTAAGTTTCCCCAAAACGCATGGTGAAGAATCTGATATCAGAATCGCTTATTGCCCTGAGCGTGTGTTACCAGGACATGTAGTGAGAGAGTTGGTTGAAAATGACCGGGTGATTGGAGGTTTGACCGACAAGTGTTCACGATATGCTGTCGACTTATATAAAACTTTTGTTCAAGGTGAATGTGTAATAACCAATGCGCGCACCGCTGAAATGGCCAAATTAACTGAGAATGCTTCAAGAG
>WTAG01000135.1 GCA_013139755.1 Methylomarinum sp.
TTTATTAGGCCATGTTTCTGGTGGCTTGGCTTACCCAACTGTTGTGCAAAGCTTTATCCTGTTGATTTTTATTGGCAATAACTCTGACTATGCGGATAAGTTTAGACTTGTTCTTCGATTGTAGGAACTGGAAACTAATTAAGACAAACCTTTTTCACAACAAAATCAGGCAGTAAACAACTTAATTACAACTTCAAATTAAAGGAAATTTAACACCCTGACCAACTCAATAGTAAGTTGATCAGAATATTATTCTTCCTTATGTTATCGGTAAATAACATCATTCACTAATCGATGCCTTTAAATGAGTTATTGCTTCATTAACATGTTCTGTTGCAACATCAGCATGATCCATGCTGCCATGCTTTACTCCTTCCATAAGATGCGCAACCCCTTCAGTCATATGTGCTTTGGCCTCACCACCCAACACTTGTTCTGCTGCTTGTGCATGCTCAAGAGCCACTGCTGCATGCTCGGTTAAAACACTGGCATGACCAGCTTTACCATGTACAGCTGCAACTTTTGCATGTTCTAGTGCTTGTTCAGAATGGGGTTCTTTTGTAGAAGCCTTATAAGGAATGACTCTAGCAGTTGCAGTACCAATGAACAGTGCCACAACGACCAATAAAGAAACAGGTAAAAACTTTTTAATTTTAATCATGGGCATCACCTCTGTTTTCGGAAATAACTAAATAAAGAGCTAGTTGTTTCACGGGCAACCTATCCAGCAACTTTATTAATTATTAGCTATAAAATAAGACACTTATATTTCGGTTACCCGTCTATAAAATGTAAATTGGAATTCACCGAAAGTATGCGAGTATGATTACTGTTAAATACATTAATTCAATATAATTTAAGGAAGGTCTGAATAAGTCTTAAAATTACAATTTATCAGCAGCTAACTCATTGAAATAGTTGAAACTAATTTTTAGTAATTTGACTTGTTCAGATGTTCCTTAAATAAATGAATTTTCTCTGCGCTTGATGAATATTGAGTAACTGAGGTAGACGAATTTTGACTACTAAGCTTTTTGAGGTGATTTAGTTGTTTTGAAAATATCGCACGTTCCTTATCCAATGCCTGAATTTTACTTTCTAATTCAACGATTTTCTGCTGTATTTCCTCAACCATGTTTTCATGAAAGAACTGTTATATTGATACATTAGTCATATTAGTGGTGCAAACGCATGGAGAAAGGATGGTTTTACATTTGAATAAAGTATGTTGATTTTGGTATTTTATTTTTTGAGTATGTTCGCTGCTAAAGGAAACAGTTGAATAAAAAACTATTTATCACCACGGAAGGTTGGGTATAAGAACCTTCATTTATAGCGAATCAATCATATTCACGAACAATTAAGCTTGATTGAGATATACTGCCAATACATACCAAGTTATGTTGGAGGTGTATTATGAAACTTTGGGCAATCGTTTTAAGCATCATTTTTACTGTGATGATTATCGATCCTGCGGTAGCTGGCGGAAGACAAACTCACTCCCCACACAATTACCCTCAAGAGTATAAGCACTACTATGGTCCTCGAAGACACTTTAGATATGACCATGGGCATTTTGCTTCTTATATACTTGGAGGTCTAATTATAGGTGGTATTCTTAGTACTGTAATTAACAGTTCCTACAATTCTGATGCACGGTATTTAAATTATTACGGACAAGGTTATACAACCCCTTATCCAATAAATAATGCTATTCAGCCTTCTTATATAAAGCAACCTAATGGTATTTGCTATGTAATCAGCCATGTTATTAATGGAAGCTTGGTTTTATCTCCTGTTCCTTCAGAAAATTGCCAGTAATACCAACATACCCATACAAAAACGTGTCAGAATTGTATTTTTTTTCTATCAAAACTTGCATTAATAAAAGTCACTTTTCGAGATAACTTACAAAAATACCAATTTGTAACCAACTGATTCTTAAACCTCTGTGAGTTTTGCTATCAAATAATTCCTTAGTTGAACCATAGGGAATTATCTATGTCTGAAATATTACTTTAACTGAAGTAAAAGGTGGCAGTCATGAAAATGCAACCTGTGAGATCCAGTAAAATTACTTTGATTGGTTACGACGAGAAAACTCATAAAATGCGAGTGTCTTTTCGTCAAAACAAACCTGCTGATTTTTGCTATGTGCCTGAAGATGTTTTTTCCTCATTTCTTAACGCACGTTCCAAGAACCGTTTTTATAAGCGGCATGTTCAAAACCATTTCCCTTGTTAAATTGATTAGTGTTATTTCTTAAGTTTTAGGGTTGGACAAAACCGACCCTAAAACCTGAAAAACCTATCATAACTACCAAAGTTCTCCACTTTATATCTAACTTTATGCCTAAAAAAGCCTTAGTAATCTTTCACCAAGGCGTATAGCCAACCAAGCTTATAGGGTTGAGAATAGTACAAATTTTCAAAAAAACCAGTATTAAAGACTATTCTGCAAGATTTCAATAATCTCCATGGAAACATCATCAGCACTTCGATTGCCAAGGCGACAAAAGCTCACAACAAAACATTTATCTCTCTCCCCTTACAAAACCGTTTAGTCCTTATCCTTAAAATAACAACTACTCAGCACTAAAGGCTTTGTACATATCAGCATCAACTTTGACTACCTTAATATTGATAGGCCTAAATTTGTATAAAAACTGAATATTACATTTATGTAATTATTTTACTAAAATGGGAAAAGGTTCCACACTGATTAACACAACGTTAACAGGCTGTTGTCGGCCAAATATAGTTATGATGATTCAGAAATATCAGAACTATCTAAAATTTAAAATATATTCCAGACCTTCAAAAAAGCTCTTCTAATGAGCCATTACCAGCCAATCAGAAAATATTACCAATGATGTTTTATGCCAATAAAGTCTCAACTGTTGCCTGTTCTGGTCTAATGAAACCGGAATAAAGCTTAACCCAGAAAACCTTCAATATTGATTAATTCAATATCATAGTTACCCACACTCAGCCTATCTTCTGCCGTGTTATAACCCCATGATACCAAGAATAATTTAACTGTCGCTAACTGGCTGTTATTAAAAACCTTTAATAAAGCTGGCAGCATATCTTCAACAAAATAAATTTTCTCTTCCGTATGTTTAGCAACTAAATCAATTAATATTTCTTCTTTAGTCTTATTTCTATCTAAACCAAAAATGCGTTCTTCTGGTAGTTGAATTTGATTTGCTCTAAATATCTGTTTAACAAAACGCTCTTGTTTTGTTGTAACAACATACCAAAAGCCTTGTTCACTTAATCGCTGCAATTTTTCTTTAATGCCAGGAAACAATGGATTCATCTTAATCCATTCATCTATATCATCTTTAATCCAGGAGTCTCTAGTTTCACCAAATATTTTCTTTAGAAAATCTATTTCCAGGCTTGAGTCATCAATTATTTTTTGTTTCTTATCATCATAATCATCCATAATTGCTTCAACAGTCTCACCATCATTTAACATTCTAGCTATTAAAATAGCCTCATATCCTGTCCCCATAATGGGACGAACCTGACGAAACTTATCTGAGAAATC
>WTAG01000503.1 GCA_013139755.1 Methylomarinum sp.
AGAGCAAAAACTAGAAACCATTGATGAACTAGTGCTTATTTTGGGAAACCAACTCAACACATTTAATAAAGAGTTAACAGATACACACCCCAAACAAGCCTTAACCGCCTTCAATACCAGTATCACCAAAGCTTTACAGTCAAATACCAATAATGCGCCAAAAGCAACACTGGAACAGCTACAGAAAAATATTACGTTATTTTTAAGCACTTATAATGAGGAAAATAATTCGCCTCACTTATTACTGGAAAAGAATATTTTAGGCCTGCTGCCTTACACCATGGAACGCTTACGCACCAGTTTAACTGCTACGCCATATCAATTAGCTGACTTACCCGACTATGTTCGCAACCATTGGCTTAGCCCTAATGGCTTATATAAAATACTCATTACACCTGAGCATGACCAAAACAAACTAGAAAATTTAAAACAATTTGTCGCAGAAGTTCAAACAGCAGCCCCCTCTTCTTCAGGATTACCTGTTGCAGATCAGGCATCTGGCACAGCAGTAGTGAACGCATTTATCCAGGCTTTTACCGGTGCGATTATCGCTATTTTTCTGCTATTGCTAATTATTCTAAGAGACTTTAGAAGCACTTTATTAGTTATAGGCCCTTTATTACTAGCGGGTTTATTAACAGGTGCTACTAACGTTTTACTCAACAACACCTTTAACTTTGCCAATATTATTGCACTCCCCTTATTAATGGGCATGGGCGTAGACAGTGGCATCCATATCATGCATCGCCTGAAATCAGGCATGTCTTGTAACAAAGAAATCTTACAAAGTAGCACAGCACGCGGGGTGTTTTTTAGCTCCTTAACCACAATGTGTAGCTTTAGCAGCCTTGCTTTTACATCACATGTTGGTACAGCCAGCATGGGTTTATTACTGGCTGTTGGTATTTTCTTTACCTTAGTCTGTACGCTTATTGTACTTCCTGCTTTTTACGGCCATAGAAATTAATCGAGGTATTTCATGTCTTTCAGCATCGCCGATCTTTTTTCTCAACATTTCGACAATAAATTCGATTTACATGAGCAACACCTAAACAACCAAATGGTTAGAGTTTTAAGAACCATTGGTTATGATAAAAATTATAAAAAAGCCGTTGGACAATACTTATATGACGAAGAAGACAATAAGTATCTGGATTTACTGAGTGGTTTTGGCGTATTCGCAGTTGGTCGTAATCATCCGACAGTGATTAGCGCACTACAAGAAACATTGACACTTGAATTACCAAACCTGGTACAAATGGATGTTTCATTATTAAGCGGCTTATTGGCTGAAAAAATTCTGGCTACTACACCAGAAAATACTAACAAAATGTTTTTCAGCAACTCTGGCACCGAAGCCGTTGAAGCCGCCATCAAGTTTGCACGCTACACCACTAAGCGCCCAGGAATTGTACACTGTGAACATAGTTTCCACGGTTTAACTATGGGCTCTCTCTCTTTAAATGGTGAAGAAATTTTTAAAGAAGGTTTCGGCCCTTTGCTACCTAATTGCAATGCCATTCCATTTAATGACCTGGATGCGCTGGAAAAAGCATTAAGCACTAAAGATGTTGCGGCATTTATTGTCGAACCAATTCAAGGCAAAGGCGTTAACGTCCCTGATGATAACTACTTACCAGAAGTAGAACGTCTATGTAAAAAGTATGGCACGCTATTCGTAGCCGATGAAATCCAGACAGGTCTAGGGCGTACAGGAAAATTCTGGGCAATTGATCATTGGGGTGTAAAACCTGACATGATCTTAATGGCTAAAGCCCTTTCGGGTGGTTTTATTCCTGTCGGTGCAGTGGCAATGACCCAAAAAATCATGGACACCGTATTCAATCGCATGGATAGAGCTGTTGTGCATGGCTCAACCTTCTCAAAGAACAACATGGCAATGGCAGCAGGACTTGCAACATTACAAGTCATGGAAGATGAAAAGTTAGTCGAAAACAGCGCTAAAGTTGGGGAAGACATTATTAGCAGCATTAATGCAATGACTGGACAGTATGAATTCCTAAAAGAAGCACGCGGCAAAGGCTTAATGATTGCTGTTGAATTTCAATCACCCAAAAGCTTAAAACTTAAAGCTGCCTGGACCATGCTAGAAGCTGCAAACAAAGGCCTATTCTGCCAAATGGTCACCATTCCTTTATTTAAAGAACATCACATACTGACACAAGTTGCTGGCCACGGCATGAATGTTGTTAAACTTTTACCTCCATTAAACCTAACGCATGATGATAAAGATTGGATTGTTAATTCTTTTGACAAATCAATTGGAGATACCCATCAAATACCAGGTTCAATATGGGATTTAGGTAAAAACCTAGCAAGCCATGCCATGAAAAACAAAAACAAATAACTCATACAGATATGACATTATCAAACGATTATCCACTGCTAAATGATATCAACCTGCCTGCCGATGTACGCAAACTTGATAGCAAGCAATTAAAAGCGTTATCTAAAGAGTTACGTGAATATTTAACGCACACCGTCAGTCTGTCAGGGGGACATTTCTCTGCCGGCTTAGGCACAGTTGAACTGACGGTCGCTTTACATTACGTGTTTAACACCCCAAAAGACCAATTGGTATGGGATGTAGGCCACCAGGCTTATCCGCATAAAATTTTAACCGGGCGTAAAGAACAAATGCCGACCATTAGGACCAAAGATGGTATTTGTGCCTTCCCTAATCGTAAAGAAAGTGAGTACGATGCTTTTGGTGTCGGTCATTCCAGTACCTCTATCAGTGCTGCTTTGGGGATGGCTATTGCTTCTCAGTTACGCGGTGAAGATAAGCGCATGGTGGCCATTATCGGTGATGGCAGTATTACCGGCGGTATGGCATTTGAAGCGATGAATCATGCGGGGGCACTGGATGCTAACCTATTAGTGATTCTGAATGATAATGATATGGCTATCTCGCCTAACGTGGGAGCGATGAACAATTATTTTACCCGGGTGATTTCCAGTAAGTTGTATTCGTCTGTACGTGAAGAGAGTAAAAAAGTCTTGAGTAAAATGCCTTCGGTTTGGGATTTAGCCCGCAAGACTGAAGAGCATGTGAAAGGCATGATTGTCCCTGGCACGTTGTTTGAGGAACTGGGCTTTAATTACATTGGACCGATTGATGGTCATGATGTGGATATGCTGGTGGATACCTTGAAGAATATTAAGGATTTGTCAGGCCCTGTGTTTTTGCATATCGTAACCAAGAAAGGTAAAGGCTATGCACCGGCAGAGAAAGATCCTTTAGCTTATCATGGTGTACCGGCTTTTGATCCCACTCAGGATTCCTTACCTAAATCTGCACCGTCACCCCATCCGACTTATACTCAAGTTTTTGGACGCTGGTTGTGTG
>WTAG01000200.1 GCA_013139755.1 Methylomarinum sp.
TTTTATTTCTACTTGATCAAGTAAAATGTCACTAGGGATTTCATCAAGCAAGGTACTTAAGTAAGTATCTAAAGCTATTTCTTGATGCAAAACCTTTTGACCAAATTTTTCTAAATGCATTAATCGATTGCCATTTTTTTGTCTACCTAGATTTTATCTTGCAATAACAGTTCCAACAATTCCGTATAAGCAGTCACTGCTTTAGAATTTGGATCAAATATCGATGCAGGTATACCTTGAAGACTTGCATCCCTGACTTTTGTATCTATTGGAATAACGGAGTCCCAAACATGCTCAGAGTAACGATCCCTCAGCAAAACCAGACCGTCTCTGGTTGCTTTTGTACGTTTATCAAACATTGTTGGCACTATCATATAGTCGGGCATTTTTTTCCTCGACTTAAATACCATTTTCATGGTGTGTACCATTCTTTCCAAACCTTTTAATGCGAGATGCTCCGACAAGGATGGAATAATAATATGATTACATGCAGCTAATGCATTAATCATTAATATACCCAACATGGGAGGACTATCAATAATTACATAATCATAGTCATCAGATACTTTCTTTAATGCGTTTGACACGACTAAACCCATACCGCCTAAAGAGGCAACCTGCCTATCAAGTGTTGCAATAGCAGTCGAGGCTGGCAAAATAGATAAGCCCTCAAATTTAGTTTTTGCTATGTAAACCTCAGGGGTAATATTCTTTTTTTTATTCCCCGTATCATGAAACAAGTTGTAAACACTTAACTCCATCTCATCAGGGTTCATTTTAAAATAACTGGTTAAAGAGCCATGTGGGTCAAGGTCTACTAATAATGTTCTAAACCCCCAGGAAGACAACAGACCACCAAGAGAAACAACTGTTGTTGTTTTTCCTACGCCTCCTTTTTGGTTTGATACAGCCCATACTTTCATATTTCTCTCATGCTAGTGAACATTTGTGGCCACTGATTTTTTCTGAATAGTCTCTACAGAAGTATTTAAATTCAGTACTTTAGACCTTTCCTTATCACTCATTCCATAACGTGCAAATGCTTGAGACATTAAGACCAACACAACACGTCGATTTTTAATACGTCCCTCTTCACTATTGTTATCGGCAACAGGGTGAAATTCTCCATAGCCTACAGCAGATAATCTTTTTGCTGAAATGCCATTTTTAACAAATTCTCTCACCACCGTTGTAGCTCTTGCAGAAGATAAGTCCCAATTTGATGGGAACTCAAGCGTATTAATCGATATATTATCTGTATGCCCTTCAATACTGATTACATTTTTCATTCGTCTAACAACTTCTGCTATTTTTCTAATAACGGGTATCGCTTTGCTTGCTAATTCAGCTTCACCACTTAAAAATAGCAATTGGCTATTCATTTCCAGCTCTATCCAAAAATCTTTTTTCTTTACTTCAATTAAGTCATTTTCAATATAAGGTTGCATAACATCTTCAAATTGCTCCGAGATTAATTGCAACTGCCGTCTTTCCCTTAAAATTTCTTCACTTAATTGCTTTTGTTTAATTACCTCTTCAATTATCGGATTATCAACAATAATTGGCTCAATTGATTTTTTCTCTACGCCTATTTGTATAGGCTCAATAAACCTCTCAAATTTATGTTTCGTTGAAAAAGCTTCATCCAGCGCTTCAGATAAATGCTCATATTTTTCATTATTTACCGATGAGATCGAATACATCACCACAAAAAAAGCAAACAAAAGTGTTATAAAATCCGCATACGAAACTAACCAGCGTTCATGGCTTTCATTATCATTACTATCAAAATATTTTTTTCTACGCCGTGATCGTGCCATTTATTTGACTCCAACGCGTTAAGGGAACCAGCATAAAATAACGAAGTAACATTTTGTGTCAATCCTTATTGAATATAGCCTGATAATTTCAGTTCTATATTCCTTGGATTTTCCCATTCAGCAATTGCTGTGATACCCTCCATCATCATTTCTTTAGCCTGCAATAAGGCATAGGCTTGTGACTTTAATCTATTGGCTATGGGAAGGAACAATAAATTAGCAAAACCTACCCCATAAATAGTTGCCACAAATGCCGTTGCAATCCCTGCCCCCAATAATTCAGGGTTTGCCAAATTTTGCATAACATGTATTAAACCTACAACCGCACCAATAATACCAATAGTGGGTGAATACCCGCCCATCGCCTCATACACTTTTGCTGCTTGCATCTCAGCATGCTCAATTGTATTTAGCTCTACATCCAGGCAGTCCCTAATGACGTCAGGTTCATTACCATCAACTAATAGCTGCAAGCCTTTTTTGGCAAACAGGTCTTTTTCACTATCGACAATCGCTTCCAACCCTAACAAGCCCTCTTTTCTTGCTAAAGCACTCCACCTCACCACTTTTTTAATTTGATCGCTAAGTAATAATTTCCTAGGACTCACAATTAACCATAATATTTTTATGCTATGAAATATAACTTTAGAGGGAAAATGTAACAACGTTGCGCCTAAGGTACCACCAAAGACAATAAGTAATGCGGGGAGGTTAATTAATGATGCTAAGTGTCCCCCCTCCAAGAAGTTTCCACCCACAATGGCAATAAAACCCAATAAAACACCAATAATACTTAAAATATCCATTATCTAATTTTTTTAAATTGGTTTTCGACTTCATCCAGACTATAAATTTTATCTGCAAGGTTTGCATCAACAATGGCTTTTGGCATGCCATAAATAGTGCAGCTCGCTTCATCTTGCGCCCAAATAGAAAGACCCTTTTGTTTTAATTTTACAGCACCTTCTTTTCCATCAGAGCCCATGCCAGTTAGTACAACAGTCAGCACATTGGCAGAAAACACCCTTGCAACTGATGCTAAGGTAATATCGGCGCAAGGACTATAGATATCATTTCTTTGTTTTTCCTTAATTATCACAGATTTATTTCCTGTAATGCCTTTCACCTCCATTTGCATGCCTCCCGGGGCCACCAATGCCACACCAGGCTTCAATAACTCACCATGTTCCGCTTCTTTAACTTTGACTTGACTCAACTGATCCAGCCTTTCTGCAAAACTTTTGGTAAAGTTATGAGGCATGTGCTGAATAATAAGAATGGGAAATGAGCAACTAGATACCAGTTCAGGCAATACTTTTTGCACTGCAACCGGCCCCCCAGTCGATGCAACAATCACTAACAACTCAATTTTGCTTTTCTTTGGTTGAGAAACAATTGCAGAAACTGAATGTTGCCCTCGCGTAGTCAGTTGAGGTGTTTTTAAAGTCGCTACAGGCTTTATCTTTGAGACACCAGCATTATTCCACTGTGATTTAATTCTTTTTGATTGCAAGGCAACGATACGGACTCTAAGCCTTAATAGTCGCTTAGCTATAGCCCTGTCACCATCGATCTCATCCAACTGTTTCGGTAAAAAATCAATCGCCCCAGCACTCAGTGCATCAAGTGTTGCCTGAGCCCCTTCATGAGTCACTGCTGAGAACATTAATATGGCTGTAGGAGATTCTGCCATAATCTTTTTTACTGCTGTAATACCATCCATAACTGGCATTTCAACATCCATCGTGATGACATCTGGTGTTAATTGAGCAGCCATAAGCACTGCTTCTTTTCCATTTTTAGCAATACCAACAACTTTAAAATCGGCTTCCTCTTCTAGAATTTCACAAATTCTTTTACAAATAAACCTAGAATCATCAACAATTAACACCCTAATTGACATATATGTATTTTCTCTAAAAATAACAAAAACTTGAGTGAGTTAAGATCCAATACTAAAGCTATAAACGATATGTGACAACGCCTAATTATGTAGAAATACCGACTCTGTATGCTTTGCTTTAAAAGATACTAGAAGAAGAGCCCATATGACTAATCAACTACAAACTTAACACCTCAAGCTTATTTCCAGCAACGTAGTTACCCTGCATACTTATTCATCAGCCCAGGTACATCCAAAATCAGTGCGATCTTACCATCCCCCGTAATGGTCGCCCCTGCCAAACCAGCCACACCTTGTAGATTAGCACCTAAAGGCTTAATAACCACTTCTTCCTGCCCCACTAACTGATCAACAACAAAACCAATCTGACGCCCACCGGAGTTAACAACAACAACGTGTGATGTAGCTTCTTTATCGGCAATATAAGTGGGGTCATTGACTAACCAATCACTCAGGAAAAATAGCGGCAATGCTCTTTCCCTCACCATAATAACTAATTGACCATCCACCACATTTGTCCTTTTTAAATCTAAATCCAAGATTTCTAGTACACTTGCTAAAGGTAAGGCGAATGCTTGTCCACCAAGGACAACCATCAAGGTCGGCATAATAGCAAGCGTTAACGGGACTTTAATGGTAATTGTACTGCCAACACCTTCTACAGAATCAATTTCAACGATGCCGTTCATTTGGATAATACGGGTCTTAACAACATCCATACCCACCCCACGACCAGAGACATCTGAAATCTCAGTTTTGGTTGAAAATCCAGGCATAAAAATCAGGTTATAACACTCTCTATTATCAAGCCGCGCGGCTGTTTCTTCGTCCATCAATCCTTTTTCAACAACAATTCGTCTCAGCACATCAGCATTCATGCCTTTACCATCATCCTTGATTGATAACATAATATGATCACCTTCTTGAGAAGCGGTTAACACAACCACCCCTTCTCTGGGTTTTCCGGCCGCAACTCTATCATCAGGAAACTCGATACCATGATCAACGGCATTTCTAACCAAATGCACCAGTGGGTCGGCTAATGCTTCGACTAGGTTTTTATCCAGATCTGTTTCTTCCCCAACCAACTCCAATTTTATTTCTTTTTTGAGACTTCTTGATAAATCTCTAACCACTCGTGGAAAACGTCCAAATACCTTTTTAATGGGCTGCATACGCGTTTTCATTACTGCTAATTGCAAATCAGCCGTTACTACATCAAGATTTGATACGGCTTTGGACATCTGTTCGCTTGAACCGGTATCACTTGAAGATTTAAGAGTCTGAAATCGATTCCTGACTAAAACAAGTTCCCCAACCATATTCATAATATTGTCTAGAACCTGTGTATCAACCCGAACAGTTGTTTCCCCTTGCGAAGCAGTAGCCGGCTTTTTCGTGGCCTTTGCTACTTTAGCCGTTTCGACAATCGCTTCTGGTTTGGGCTGTTGTTTTTCCGGCTGAGGTTTTATTGGCGATTCTGCTTCAGGGACAATAAGCTCAGGCTCTTTAATAATCTCTACAGGCTCTTCTTTTTTAGTCTCTGCTGCGCCTACCGAACTGTTAAATGTACCTTTGCCATGCAAATCATCTAATAAATTATCAAATTCTTCTTCTGTAATATCACCAGAATCAACCACTGCCTCTGGCACCTGTTCTTCCTTAAGGCTTGCTGCTGAAAACTGACCTTTACCATGTAGTTCATCTAATAAACTATCAAACTCATCTTCAGTGATATCACCTGGATCGACAGGTACTGCTGTTATTTCTTGTTCAGGCGTTGCTTCATCGGGCTCTTGCTGTAGGCCTTGAGCAGAAAACTGCCCCTTTCCGTGTAAATTATCCAGCAAGCTATCAAACTCATCTTCTGTTATTTCATCATTATCCGATGCAACTGCATTGATCTCTGACTCAGAAACATCTTCAAGCATTGCCTCAAACTCTTGTTCAACAAAATCTGCAATAACTGGTGCATCTACAACTGCTTTTTCTTCAACTATAGGCTCTGGAGGTGACTCAACAATCGTTTTTTCTGCACTTCCCGCACTGGTAAATGCCTGTAACCGTGTTAATAGGCTGTCGTCCGCTGCCTCAGGCTCATTACCTGCCTTTACTTGGTCAAACATCAAATTGACTATATCAACGACTTCCAGAATAACATCCATTAATTCTGCATTTACCTGTCGCTCCCCCTGTCTTAAAACGTTAAAAACATCTTCCGCTTTA
>WTAG01000555.1 GCA_013139755.1 Methylomarinum sp.
GGAATGTTAGAACTGACCCCAATGTCCCAATGTCTCTAGTGGTGTGACTGCCATGATAGTCAGCTAGCT
This sequence comes from Methylomarinum sp., assembly GCA_013139755.1. The sequence goes on from WTAG01000555.1 coordinate 70, forward strand.
GGTGTAAGTCCAGCCTTTGCCCTGTGAATTGATGCGGGTATTGCGGTACCAAAAAGTATGCATGACCGCCTCAGCGGTTATGTTAAATTTAAAACATATCTAAATTAAATTTAGTGGTCTCATCGCATAATTCAATCATACGACGAGCAGCGGATTCAGCTTTAATAAATATCGAACGATCAATCCGACTGGCCATATGCCACGAAATGTAATCTGTGCTTTGCGAACTGTCTTCGCGTCCATTGACTAATTTAGATTTGCGGAATGCTTCGCCTATAGAGGCTTCGAAATCTAGTGATCTGTAGGAAAAATGTGCTTTAAATTTTTTGATTTGTCTAAAGTTCACCTCTGTGGCGTAAATTATTGTCTCGGTTCGTGTTTTATTAAAACTGTCTGTAATTATGACACATGGATTAAGTGGGCTGGCCCGTAACGTGGTTCTATGTCCGTACTTATCAAATAATTGGATTAAGTAACTGCGGGTCTGCTTGAGGTTCGGAGGTTGCGCTTGCGTGGTTGGAGTGACTGTAATTAAAATCAGTAATCCAATATATATTAAATAGTTCATGTGTTTTTTTTGTGCTTTCGGTAATAATTGGCTTGTTTGCATATTTGCTTAATTTCCTCTGAGACTTGCATTTAATATCAGTAACTTGAGGAATTCAATTATATTACATTCGATTCCTTAAATTGAGTCATAGACGTATTTGAGAGTGACTTAATTAATGAATATTTTTATCGTTTGAGACTTTCACTATATAAGATATATTTTTCTTAGCATAACCTACTAACTGTGAAACAACCATCTTCTTGTGCCCGTCTAATCTGACAATATAGAGACAAAGGTTGTAGAAAGTTTTCAACAGGCAGTAGCCGACCCATAACAGACTAAGAGAAAATGAATCTTACTTCTTTTAATTATTCATGGGGTAAGTAAATGTTGAGGCAATGATGATCATAGTTTATCCACTAATCAATTAAATTAATTCCATTTGTTTACCGCTAAGTTCATACAAGCTATGAGCTGAAGCCCCGCTATTAAAAGTTATTTTATCAATTTGTCATTTTTGTTTAGTGTAGAAACTAAGTCTGCGGATATACTCTAAATTCACATTTTCTCTTGATTATGTGTCTTAACTATAACAATAAAAAAAAGAGGTTTTGCTATGGATTTAATTACGACTAAACTCGGTTTAGAGATGCTATTGAGGTGGGGGCATTTTATGGCTGGTATTACTTGGATAGGGTTGCTCTATTATTTTAACTTTGTCCAAACTGAATATTTTAAAGAAGCAGAAGCTGCATCAAAGTCTGATGCAATTCAAAAACTCGTACCTAAAGCATTATGGTGGTTTCGCTGGGGAGCGATGGGTACTTTAATAACGGGCCTAGGTATTTTTGCTGTTCGAGGCGGAGGAATGTCCATGGATATCTATGTAGGAGCATTACTTGGACTGTTTATGTTTATAAATGTTTGGTTAATCATTTGGCCTAATCAGCAAATTGTTATGGCCTCTGCTAAACAAGTGGCTGACGGAGGGGATGCATTACCTGAAGCTGGTAACGCATTAGCTACTGCTGGTTTAGCATCAAGAACTAACACGTTATTTTCTATTCCCATGTTGTTCTTTATGGGGGCTTCCGCTCACTACCCGCATAGCTTTAGTCTATTAGCCTTTATTGTTGCAATTGTTGCAATTGTTGCTCTTGAATTTAATGGTGCTTATCCAGCTATCAAGCATATTGATGCATTTAAAAAATTACCCAAGGGTGGGAATATGAAGCCTTATGCCAGTGTAAATGGTGTGATCTACTGTGGACTCGGGTTAACTGTTATTTTGTTTCTAGTTTTAGATTTATTATAATTTAAATTTATGCGGTAGTTCTTTCATACATAGACTACCGCATTTTCATATGTTTCTAAATTAGTTTCCGAGCAGCAACTTCCTTCTTTGACTACAAGCAACCAACCAAAATCATAAATAAATAATTTTACCTAAAGGCTAATAACCAGCCCTAAACTGACTTAACTAAACTATTTCAGGTAGGTTGATTTATGTTGGAGCAAGATAACTATCCTTTTAAAGAAGAAAAACATTCTTTCCAACTCCCATGTTTACTTGTTAGAAACTTTTCAATCCATGGGATTTTTACGCCACTTAAAAAACCTATTGATAACAAACACCAAATAGCTGCTAGTTCGTGTGGATTATTGGTTAGCAATAGCGATAAAAGTGGGCCGAATATTAATGAATATAACATCACTCTATAAGCACCATAAACAATAGGTAGAAAAAATGCTATGAAGAAATAACTATTGCGAATGAAATGGCAACTATTGGATGCCCACTGCCATGCAATATGCCAATCCCCTTTGCTAGAAACGAACTCAGTTGGTGAGCAACTTGCCATTTGATTGTTCTGCATAAGTAGTTTGATATCGGTCAGTGGTTCACAAGGAGTTGAAAAACACCCTGGTAATGAAGGGTTAACAATTAACCCACATAAAAATAAGAAAGACACTGCGCCAGATAAAATTGTTGTTGATGTCATCCAATACATACGACGTTGCCTAGGTAAAAAAGAGAGGCAAAACCATGTAATAAAAAGGGGTTGAAAACTGATATGAATAAACCCTAATAGTGCGTATAACGCATTGTTAGGGTCTATAGTGCCAAGCGTCGTGTAGTTAAATGCCTGTAGTAATTCCATTAAAGAAAAATAGGCTAAGGTCGATGCGCGTAGATTATGTTTTCCAGAAAGGCCTTCTTCTTTCCACTCCGATCTTCCCCCTAATTCAGAAGGGTATGTAAAACTTTTTCTTGCCTCTAAACAGGAACCCGTTATCCCAATTAAAGCCATTACTGCTGATGCCTCTCCACTCCAACACATGATGTTTTTCCTAAATTATTATTATTTTTCTATTTAGCATAATTAGTGCTAATCAGAATTTATCATAAAAAAAGAGCATAATCCAAGCTGGTTTGTCTACTTATGGCTGCATAAGTATCTATTCAAATAAGGTAAGTAAGTGCGTAAGAATTAATCATTATCAATAGGCGCTATTGATATGTTTATTACCAGTTCGGGATTTTCAGTCAGGCTAATTGCACAAAAGTAAGCGATGATATTTGTGTCTAAATAACCTAGGCATAATAGTTTATCAAAATAAAAAAAGGGAGAACTAGAGTCTCCCCTTTACTTATTAACAACGTCTTAAATAAATTTTTTCAGATCTGCGAATTTTTTTTCAGCTTCACCCAAAAGATTCTTTGCTTTTTGTGTGTCACCCTTTTTTAGTGCTGTTCTAGCTTTTTTTAGTGAACGGCTAGCTTTTAAGCGATTTTTTTCTAGCATTTCAGTTCCTAAGATTTCTTTACTTTCTCTCAACGATGCCAAAACATGCTCTCGAACTGCTTCATTACTTTCACCAGCATCAATAGCTTTTATTGCTTCAGTAACGTGACCAAGAACAAGATTAATCCCTTCTATAGGAGGAGCAGCGGAAACGGTAGTAGAAAAAGAGCCTAAAAAAAGTGCTAATGCAAAAATAAAGATAAAACTTTTTATTATGTTCATGTGGTACACCTCATTGTTATTATTATAAACACACAACTATTTTGTAATCATGTGTGAATGCAAGTCTAGCACAGTTTTTTTGCTAAAATATTTTAGAAACATTATCACTGCATATGATTGATTAATTTTGATTTTTTCAAAAAACCAAAACAGGTTTAGTCCGTTTTTGGCTGTCAAGCGCCCATATAGGTTCGTAGTTTGAGGCGAATTATAAGTCTAAGCTCAATGGTCAGTAATTGTTAAGGATTATCAGATACCTGCACCCATGCAAAACCATAGATAGGGCACAGGTTTAACGTGCAGGTGTCAGATAATCGTCGAGGGACGAAACCGCGGGATAGTGTGATAAATTATGGGTAACTCACTGGCTATGGGGATTTGACTATGGATTGCCTGTTGAAGCCTGGATAAACGGCTTCTGTATGAAGTCATTCGTCTGTTTTTGGATTTGCTGCTGTTCACATAACGATTGATCTGCTGATTAAAGTGACGGTAATATTTAAGAAAACCTCTGCTTTTATAGCTTAGGCCAAGCACTACCCTGACCAAGTTTGGCCAATTTTTATATAACAGATGGGGTAGATTGCCATTGATATATTTTTTCATACTCTCACCTCCATCAAAGGTGGGGCTCTAGGCAATTGTCCTCGTGCAAATGTTTCAATAACAATTAAA
>WTAG01000646.1 GCA_013139755.1 Methylomarinum sp.
AGTAACCATTATTATTACCTTGCTGAGAATGAAGTAATTCATCGCCAGCTAAAAGCATGGGTACACCTTCACTCATTAATAAAATAGCAAAAGCATTTTTTGCTTGCTTTATTCTGAGTGAAATAATTTCTGGATCATCAGTATCGCCTTCAACACCACAGTTGAAACTTATACTGCTGTTACAGCCATCTCTATTATCTTCGCCATTGGCTTCGTTATGTTTTTCGTTGTAACTGAATAGATCATTTAGCGTAAAGCCATCATGGCAGGTAATAAAATTAATACTATTGATAGGTAAGCCATCTTGATGCTCATAAAGATCGCTACTGCCTGATATACGGGTTGCTAATTCTTGTATTCTGCCTTTATCACCGCGTAATACTTCACGAATCACATCTCGATATTTACCATTCCATTCGGCCCAGCGATGCCCCGGAAAACAACCAACCTGATAAAGCCCTGCAGCATCCCAGGCTTCAGCAATGAGTTTGGTTTGTGATAATTGTTGTGATAATTCTATGCTCCAAAGTACAGGAGGATCATCGAGTACATCGCCATTTTCTCCACGGGCTAAAGCACTGGCTAAATCAAAACGAAAGCCGTCAACATGCATTTCGCTTACCCAGTATTCAAGACTACTGGTAATAAAAGAAGCAACTAATGGGTGGTTGGCATTTACAGTATTGCCACAGCCAGTATAGTCATGAAGGATACTTTTATCGTGGTGATCATGATGGTAAAAGATATTTTCGCCGATACCACGAAAATTGATAATCGGGCCGTCAATACCCGCTTCTGAGGTATGGTTATAGACTACATCTAAAATAATGCCGATACCTGCCTGGTGTAAGGCTTTAACTAAATCTCGAAACTCTTTTGCATGAGTGCCTTGTTCGGGTGTGACACAGTACCCTGAATGAGGACTAAAAAAACTATGGGTGCTGTAACCCCAGTAATTTTTAAGGCCTAGGTCTGCTGTTCCTTTGGGAACATCTTGTTCGTCAAAAGCCATCACAGGTAATAATTCAACATGAGTAATACCTAACTTTTTTAAATAAGGTATTTTTTCTATCAAGCCGGAAAATGTGCCTGGGTTTTTTACATTAGATGATGCGTGGCTAGTAAATCCACCGACATGCAACTCATAGATAATTGATTTTTCGCTGCTGATGCGCAAGGGAACATCACCTTCCCAGTCATAATCATAATCATCAACTACCATACAGCGCATTGAGCTATTAATATTATCCCCAGGCATACAGGCAGCTTGGCGATCCCAATTGCTATCACAAACAACTTTAGCCCAAGGGTCTAATAAGTGTTTGTCTTTATCAAAATGTAAACCAGCTGCTTTAGGTTCATTAGAGCCATCAATGCACCAGGTATACCAAGTACCTGCAGGTAGGTCTATAACGTATACATGCCAAGAATAAAAGGTTCTATGGATACCTTTTTGAAGCTGTATCGTTTGTAAGGGTTCTTTGTCATCAAAATTTTCAAAAAGGATAAGCTCAACATTTTCAGCATGACGCGTAAAAATAGAGAAATTGACACCATTTTTATTGGCTTGTGAGCCTGATGGGTAGGAACGCCCTGGTTTATATTGGTATTGTTTTTTTTTCATATTCCTGAATGGATCAATCCAGTTGATTATTCTACTCGCAAAAAAAGTGTTTAACTGCTAATCGCGTGATATATGTGGGAACTTAACAAGCCTTATTATCCGAAGTTTCTAGTAACAAAGCAAAGAGATTTGTTTTTTATCAAAAAAAATAAGGAATTTTGGGGGGCATGAAAAATCAATTGTTTAGCCGTTTTTATGTTTATAAGGAATAAATAGATTGACAGTATTTAATTAAATTAGTTTATAAGATTATTCAGTTTGTACTCAGTTAACATAATTAGGTTTTGCGCTTTTGTCTTGAGTTTCTTAATTGGTAAAGTGTGACGACTATATAATTAACCACTGAGATTATTTGATATTATGGGCAAATTGTGTTTATTATCAGGGTTAAACCTGAAATTGGTACTTTACTCTGGTGTGGTAATTATTGACTCTATTGAGCTCAGGTTAAAAAATATGATTTTTATAGGGGAAAAATATGGGTGCTGTTCATGATGTCACTAAATTAATAGGTAATACCGATTTAATTAAATTACAGCGTTTGGTAAAAGATGGCTCTGCTGATGTTTATGTAAAGATAGAATCAAGAAACCCTGGCGGTTCAGTAAAAGATAGAATCGGTTTGGCTATGGTTCTGGCTGCTGAACATTCTGGTGAATTAAAAGCCGGTGGGACTATTGTTGAACCTACCTCGGGTAATACAGGCATTGCTTTGGCTATGGTCGCCGCAGCACGTGGTTATCACTGCATTTTAACCATGCCTGAAACAATGTCTGTGGAAAGAAGGCAATTATTAGCACTTTATGGGGCAGAAATTGTATTAACACCTGGACCAGAAGGAATGAAGGGTGCAATCGCTAAAGCCACAGAAATAGTTTCTAAAACGCCAGGTTCTTATATGCCTCAGCAATTTGAAAATCCTGCCAATCCAGAAATACATAGAAAGACCACTGCCCAGGAGATCTGGTCAGCAACAGATGGCAATATAGATGCATTTGTTTGTGGCGTGGGTACAGGAGGGACTATTTCAGGTGTTGCAGAAGTCATAAAAAACAGAAACAACGACTTTAAAGTAATTGCAGTAGAACCGAGTGAGTCACCGGTTATTTCAGGCGGCACACATAGTCCGCATAAGATACAAGGCATAGGCGCAGGGTTTATACCTAAAAATTTGGATGTTGACCTAGTTGACTCTATTGAACAAGTGAGTAGCGAAGAAGCTTTTGCTATGCGTAAACGGCTGTTTGCAGAAGAAGGTATTATGGCAGGGATTTCATCCGGTGCCAGTATTTGTGCCGCATTGAGAGTTGCGGAAGAATTGGGAGCAGGTAAAACAGTGGTAACGATTGTACACGATACAGGCGAGCGTTACTTGAGTATGGGCTGATAAACGTCACAGTGGAAATAATGGAATAATGTAGATTGGGTTTGTGATAGTGTAAACCGACGATACCTAAAAAGTATGACTGTACACAAAAAACAAAAATTAAATGACAACCAAG
>WTAG01000155.1 GCA_013139755.1 Methylomarinum sp.
AGGTACGAGTTCATGACTTGATCAGAGGTTCCTTAAGTAAAGCATTGACCAATCACCCAAACACTAGACAAATAACCCCTCCATTATTTATCGTCAAGACACAACATAGACCACAATTAATGAGGGATTATTTATTACGAGTTACCAGACTACTATTCAAACATAACTAAAGGCTTATCAAATGAACCCAGCTTGGTTAACCCAACGTAAAGCACTACCTATTGTTCTAATTGCTTGTATCTTATTAGCTGTAATCATTGTAAAAACTAGTCCTTCCATGCAGCATGAAGCTCAAAAAGACTTTATTAGTTCTGTTAATGTAATAGATGTTAAACAATATTCTGTCAGGCCTGCTATCAAAGGCTTTGGTGTGGTAAAACCTGATATCTTGTTTGAAGCCAAATCAGAAGTTTCCGGCAAAATTATTTTTCTGCATCCACAATTAAAAGAGGGAGCCGTTTTCCCTAAAGATACCGTAGTGATACGCATCGAAGAGGACGACTATCAATCCTCTTTAAAACAGGCCCAAGCCAGTTCGAAATATAATCTTGCCAAACTTAATGAAATTAAAGTTAATATCCAGAATACCCGTATTGAGTTAAATTTGGTCAAAGCCAAATTGAAATTGGCAGAAAATGAATACAGTCGTATAAAAGAACTGTTAGAAAAAAATCTGGTTTCACAATCTAATGCAGATGCCAAACAGTCCGATGTGCTAAAACTGCAACAGGAAGTACAAAATCTTAATAGTCGACTAAAAATATTACCCCAGCAACAACGTAGTCTGGAAGCAAACCTGGACAGTACAAAAGCGGCTGCATCCAGTCGACAACGTAATCTGGAAAGAACTACGATTACCCTGCCCTTTAATGCCAGAATTTCCAGGCTAAATGTAGAAAACAATCAATATATCAGCCAGGGCAGTTTATTATTTAGTGCGCAAACCACCGATAAAGTATTAATCAACGCGCAATTTCCTTTTTTGCAATTTCGCATGCTAGCTAAAGATTTTCAGCTTGAACAAGACTTAATCAGACAGGCCTTTCAAAGTGGTTTTTCTAGCGAATTGTTTACCGACCTGGGCTTATCCGCCAGGGTCAGATTGAGTGAAAATCTCAACGCGAGCTGGCTAGCCAAGGTAGAACGCATCAGTAGTACGATTGATCCCAAAACCCGGACCCTCGGTTTATTTATCAGTGTAGACAAACCTAATACCCAAATAGTCCCCGGAATCAAACCCCCACTGCTTGATGGTATGTACACAGAAATTACTATAAAAGGCAGGGCCAAGAAATTCTTTGTTATTCCCCGGGATGCGATACATGAGGGTGAATTATTTATTGTTAATAAAGAAAATAAACTGGAACGTAGAGTCATTAAACCCAGTCTAGTACAAGGCAATATGGCTTTATTTGAAGAGGGTTTAAATCTTGATGAAAAGGTCATTATTTCTGACCTGTTTCCAGCAATTCCTGGAATGGCACTGAGAGTAACCGAAGATAAACGTAGTGAACAAACCATTAGTGACTGGGTGCAACAAGAGGCTAAACAATGATTCGCTTTTTTACTGTACACCCCACCGCAGCTAACTTATTAATGCTGCTGCTATTATTTATCGGTTTCACCACCCTGCCCTCACTTAAACGGGAAACACTACCAGAAATAAAGAAATATGAAGTTGAAGTTAAAATCATTTACCCTGGTGCAACACCTAATGATATTGAAGAAAAAATTTGTTTACCTTTAGAGGATGCAATAGAAGGTATCAGCTTTGTTGAAGAAGTCAGCTGTCAGGCACACCATTCATACGCGGTTGCTATTATTAAGATGTTTGAGGCCGGTGATTTTCTGGTCTTTATGGATGATATTAATAGTGCGATTGATGAAATTGACAGCTTTCCCACTGAATCTGAAGAACCGGTTATTAGCGAAGTCGGTCGTATTCAGGATGTTGTAACAGTTGCTTTGACGGCTGATATTAAGAGACAGGAATTAAAAGACCTAGCTGAAAAAATTAAAACAAAAATGCTACTCGACCCGGGCATTCCTTTAGTCGAAATTGAAGGCTTTGCTAAACGCCAGTTTCAAATTCAAATATCTCAAGCGAATTTACGCCAATATGGTGTCAGTCTGCAAGATATTGCAACCATTATTGGCCGTCAAGATATAGACTTACCCGCTGGAGAAATTAACACTACATCCAGAGATTACCAGATTCGCTTTAATGATGAAGCCCGCTCAGTTGAAGAATTAGGAGAACTTGCCGTACTCAGCAGTCAACAAGGTACTGAAATTCGCTTATCTGATATTGCCACCATTGTTGATCAGTTTGATGAAACTTCAGACAACATTGTTTTTAATGGCAAACCCGCTGCCTTTTTAAAAATCAGAAAAAACTCGCGTGATGATAGTTTAAGAATCTTAGAGGCTGTTGAGCTATTTATCGAAAAACAACGCCAGCTATTACCCGCTGAAGTGGGATTTGATTTAACCCAGGACTTTACCAGCAATATAAAAAGCCGAATCCAATTACTGATAAGCAATGCATGGCAAGGTTTAATCCTGGTATTTGGCGTCATGTGGTTGTTTTTCGGTAGACGATATGCTTTTTGGGTGATTATGGGCTTGCCCGTTTCCTTTCTAGCCAGTACCTATTTGCTGGCTCAGTGGGGGGTTAGTATTAACATGCTTTCAATGGTCGCCCTATTACTCTCTCTAGGTATTTTGATGGACGATGCCATTGTGATCAGTGAGAGTATTGGCCATCAAATCAGCTTGGGTAAATCACCTGTTAATGCTGCCATTGATGGTACACAAGCAGTTGCACGAGGTGTTTTATCATCCTTTATCACCACACTGTGTATTTTTGTCGGCTTGCTTTTTCTCAGTGGTGATATCGGGCAAAATTTAAAAAACATCCCTCTGGTATTAATTTCTGTTATCAGTATTTCATTAGTAGAAGCCTTTTTAATTTTACCTCATCATTTAAAACATTCATTAGAAAAATCAGGCGATGAATCTATCTCTTTAGTCAGAGAAAAATTCACTCTGTATTTTAATCAATTACATGAACGCATACATGATTGGGTCACATTACTCATTCGTTATCGCTATGTGTTTATCGGCTCTGTCATTGGATTATTATTTTTATCTGTCAGTCTGCTAGTCTCTGGTGTCGTTAAATTTTCTGCTTTTCCTGATATTGAGGGCGATATATTACAAGCCAGAATATTAATGCCCGTGGGTACCTCTCTCACGGTCACCGAACAAACCGTTCAACAACTTAACCAAAGTTTGAATCAACTAAACCAAAGCTACAAAGATGAATATGGTGAAGATCTAGTCCATGCAGTGACCCTCAGTTATGGCATGAACGCAGATGCTTTTGAAACAGGCGCTCATGTTGCTACTGTCAGCGCAGATTTGCTAACCTCTGAATTACGAGAACAACCCATCAATGAAATTGCTGAAATGTGGCGCAAAAAAACGGGTGCAATACCTTCTGCGCTCACTATTTCTATCAAAGAACCAATTATTGGACCCGCTGGACGTGCTATTTATATACGCCTGCAAGGTGAAGATTTAAAGCAACTATCCCATGCCTCTCATCAATTACAAAATTGGCTCAAGGGTTACCCTGGGGTTAGTAATTTAATGGATGATTTAAGACCGGGAAAACCAGAATTTACTTTACATTTAAAACAAGGTGCTTACGCACTGGGCATCGATGCACACAGCATAGCCACCCAATTACGAGCGGCCTATCAAGGAATAGAAATACTGGAAACCAGTGTCGGTCTAGAAACCTTTGAAGTTGTGGTTATCTTAGATGAACAATCAAGGGATGAACTGGCCGATTTTGATTATTTCCCCATCATTCACCCACAAACAGGACAAGTCATTCCATTATCAAATATCGCTGAAATCATCTCTAGTCGAGACTATTCGCACATACAACGAATTAATGGTCAACGCACTGTCACTATTTATGGCGATATAGATGCTGAAATTAACAATACTCAAGCCATTCTGCAAGATTTACAAAAACAATATCTAGCCGATTTTAAAATCCGTTACCCAGAAATCAGCGTTGTGTTTGAAGGTGAAATAAAAGAAGGTAATCTCACCCGTAGCTCTATGCGAAAAAGTATGCTCTATGGTTTAGCAGGCATTTTTATTCTGCTCAGCTTGCAATTCCGATCCTATACAGAACCATTAATAGTGATGGCGAATATTCCACTGGCGTTAATTGGTGTCATTTGGGGGCATCTATTAATGGGACATGATATTACCATGCCTTCTTTGCTGGGTTTTGTATCTCTGGCAGGAATAGTAGTCAACGATTCCATCCTACTGGTAGAATTTGTTAAAAAACATAACCGAGAAGGGATGACACCTCATGCGGCTGCAGCCAAAGCCAGTCACGCACGCTTTAGAGCCGTATTTTTAACATCACTAACAACCATTGCAGGTTTAACCCCATTATTATTTGAACAAAGCCCACAAGCTCAAATACTAATTCCTCTTACGATTAGTATTATCTTTGGTATTGCAACATCAACCCTGCTTGTGTTGTTTGTTATTCCTTGTCTTTATAGCATTATGGAAGACTTTGGTGTTAATGAGAATACAACCCCCCGGTATTAAAAGATAATAATTTACCAGATCATCAGCTTAGGATCAGTGTGACTAAAGTTTAATTTTTATCACACTGACAGATTAACTTGTGATGATAGGGATTTCCAATCTAGCTTCTAATCCATTTTTCTCATTTGATAGCAACTGGATTTTCCAGTTATGTATCTCACATAATTGCTGAACAATTGCCAAACCCAAACCACTGCCACCGGTTGTTTTGTTGCGCGAATTTTCTAATCGAAAAAAGGGTTGGAATACCGCTTCAAGTTTATCAGTTGGAATACCTGGTCCTTGGTCTATTAGCCTAATAATTATTTTGTTCTGATCTTTTGCACAAAACAATTTAACCGGTTTTTGCTCGCCATAACGAAAAGCATTATCAAGCAGATTGCACAACACTCTGCGTAAAGCATTCACCTCAAGGTTACAGGAGCCACATTCACTGCTATTCCAGTGAATGATATGGTCTTGTCTTTGGTAATTAGAAACTATTTCAGCAATTACTTCATTGATTTCGATATTAATAGCATGTTGCTTACTCATTCCTTTGACTAATTCGAGAGCCTGTTTGATCAGGCTCTCCATTTCTTTAAGGTCGTTACGCATTCCAGAAATCAACGATGAATTATTAGACTCTTCTATTAGCACCAAAGCAAGTTGCATGCGGGTGATGGGCGTTCGCAAATCATGAGAAATACCAGCAAAAAGTATGCTTCTATTAGAGATTAATTGTGTAATTTCTCGTGTCATTTGATTGAAGTTACGCGCTAGCATAACGAGTTCTTCTGTACCGGTTTCAGGGATTTGGGTAGTTAGATTCCCTGAACCCAATAAATTGACTGCATTAGATAAGGTGGTTATGGGGTGAGTGATACGACGCACTAAAAGCATGGTAGTTATCAGAATGAGTAAACAGCCTGCTACTAGAATTCCCATGATTGCTTTAGAGGGATGAGGACCCAAACGCTCATGTAAAAAACCTATTTTGACCTGTTGGTCTGCTTGAGGAATAACAACCCAAAAACAAAGATCTTCTTCAACGCCTTGTTTAATACTGATTGCTTGTCCAGTATGATGATGTAACGCCTTTTCTAGTCTAGGGATAAAGGGGTAGGAGGTGGTTATGTTTGAAAAAGGAACATTATCATCTGTAATGAATAAGTGATGTTGTTCGCGTAAATGTGATTGAAACGCTGCTTTTTTATTGGGAGGAAGAGAGAACCATGATTTACTAAGAATATGCATTAGACCTCCCAAATCATCTGCCGCTCTGTTAGCCATGGGGCTTAAGATAAAATGAAAGACCAAGAGTAAGGATATTAGAGTGAAACTCAATAACCCAAATGCCAGCGTTAAACTTGTTTTAAAGTAAATGGTATTGTAGCGACGGAAAAATGTCATGATGCAGACGGACTGGGTACAAATTGATAACCTTTTCCCCATACTGTTTGGATATAGAGTGGTGAGGTAGTGTCAATTTCAATTTTTTGACGTAAACGCATGATTCTTACGTCAATACTACGGTCGAACGGGGCGCAATCATAGCCTTTGAGCTTTTCTAAAAGGTCATCTCTGCTTAAAACGCGTTTAGGGTTTTCTACAAAAATTTCCAGTAAGGAAAACTCACCGCTAGTTAAGATCACTTTTTCCCCGTCACGACGAAGCGTCTGGTTGTTGGTATTAAATTCATAGTTACCAAAAATATAGCTTTCAGGGTTTTCTCCAACACGACTGGTTTTTTCGATGTTTCGTCTACGTAATACTGAGCGAATACGGGCAAGTAATTCTCGCGGATTGAACGGTTTGGCCAAGTAATCATCCGCACCAATTTCCAAGCCAATAATACGGTCAACATCTTCACCACAAGCTGATAGCATAATAATAGGTATCTGTAACTTACTATTCAGGCGTTTGACAATACTTAGCCCATCTTCACCAGGTAACATTAAATCAAGGATAATCAGATCAACCAATGACTGACTGAGATACTGATCCAGTGCTATTCCATTTTCTACTGATGCAACGGAAAAACCTTGTTTATCAAGATATTGACAAAGTAGCTTACATATCTCTATGTCATCATCAACAACTAGAATTTTCATTTTATTTTCACCGTTCAATCAAACATCCGAATCTACTAAATTTCTCATATATTAATTTTACCTGTGTTTTGTTCAAGCAAGTAGACATTTGGGCTGTTTGTTACATCTTGTTACAAATTAACTGTTTTACGAAATATTTTAGCAATACCTTTTATCTAAACTGACTCGGCAATTCATTGAATAAAATCATTGAAAGGCACTATATAAACCTTTCAGGAGAATAGGAACACAATGAAAAAAATTCTTATAAGTCTATGTGTATTAGGAATGGCTAGTTATAACGGCTCAGTTTCAGCAGGAAATACACATAACAAACAACATAAAAAACAACTGGATATGTCCTTAAGGGCAATCATCAATTCACAGTCATTAACGGGTAATCCATTGTTAAACCGGACTGTCCCAGATATTAAGAGTCCACAAGCTCAATTAGGTATGGATTTATTCTTTTCTAAAACCTTGGGTGGTGAGTATGACTCTGCTTGTGTGGCCTGTCATCATCCTGCACTAGGCGGGGGAGATAACTTAGCTTTACCTGTGGGAGTGGAAGCAGATAATCCAGATTTATTAGGTCCAGGACGTACAAATAATAATGCAGCTCATAACCTTGAAGGTGGACCACCTGTTCCCAGAAATGCGCCAACTACGTTTAATGTTGTGGCCTGGGATAAATTCCAGTTCCATGATGGACGGGTAGAAAGTCTTGATAAAACGCCTGGTGCTAATGGGGCTGGGGAGTCAGGAATACGAACGCCTGATTCGCCATTAGGTGAGGCTGATCCGTTGGCAGGTAATAATCTGGTTCATGCGCAAGCACGATTCCCTGTTACTTCAAATGAGGAAATGAAAGGCTTTAACCATAGTGGATATACCGGTCAAACAATAAGAGAGCTACTTGCAGGCCGTCTTGCTGGCTATGGTGATGAAGCCGATGCCTTAATTGATGTCAATCATTGGCTGGAGAAGTTCCGAGTAGCTCTATCAAGTACAGACGGTAGCGCAGATGAATTAATTACCGAGCAAAATGTATCTATGCTAATTTCGGAGTATGAACGCTCACAAGCTTTTGTTAATACACCGTGGAAAAGATATATAGAAGGTAATAAAAACGCTATTTCGGCAAATGCTAAAAAAGGAGCGGTATTATTTTATAGCTCTAGTTCCGAGGGTGGTGCTAACTGCTCTAGCTGTCATGCTGGCGATTTCTTTACCGATGAAAGTTTTCATAATTTAGCTATGCCGCAAATAGGCCCAGGGAAAGGCAATGGTGAAGATGGTTCTAAAGATTTTGGCCGTGCGCGTGAAACTGATTTGCCTAAGGATATGTTTGCCTTTAGAACGCCATCATTATTGAATGTTGAAGTCACAGGCCCTTGGTCTCATGCGGGTTCATATGCGTCATTAGAAGCTGTTGTTAAACATCATTTAAATGCAACTGATGCAATTGAAAATTATGATGAACAACAATTAACGCAAACAGCGATTCGAAATTTAGATCAGATGTTAGCAAATACACAAGAGGCTTTGTCTTCACCTAATTTTGCACTGGAAACTATCCACTTAAGCGATATGCAAGTCGGTTTTCTAGTGGAGTTTTTGAAAACATTAACTGACCCTTGCACACAAGACAGGAAGTGTTTAGGGCAATGGATTCCTGATGCTGAAGAAAGAAATGATCCTAATGGGGATCAATTAAATGCGATTGGGCAAGACGGTAACTTGCTCTAGTGGATTAAATAAGTCAATTTTTAGGGCGTTTTTCGCCCTAATACAATGATTTTTAATAATTAATATACAACGTTTTATAACTTCACGAGGAAAATTAAATTATGAATAAAATGTATCTTTTAGCGATTGGCTTAATGGTTACTTCAATTAATGTAAATGCAATGGAGCCTGAAGGACCATTCCTGGGCATTAACACCATGAAAGATATGTGTCACATGGTTTCAGAAGGCAACACATTTACTTACAAGGGTAAATCTGAAACTAAACTGACTATGAATAGAAATTTTGTTTTAGCAACCTGTAAGGGAGAATACTTGCAAGATGATGAAATGACTGTAGATACGCTTAACGGAAGAGATCAGGTGACTAGTTGCAGAGTTAAAGTAAAAGGTATAGCAGGTTTTTTCGAGGGCACAGGTGGTTTTACTATAGATGCTGAAGAAGGCATTGTTAGTGCAAATTGCAAAGCAATTCGATAACTAGTATATCTACGTCAACATCGTTGGCGTAGATATCGGTGTTTTCAAGGAAATTCTGGTTTCAAAAGATCAGATCCCGTGTATCTGACTCAGATCTAATCTGACTCATTTATTTGTAGTTTTTATTTTTACTGACTGCATGACAAAGAGTTATCAAATGTTGACTGACTCAATCATCATGGCTCTCAACTATCTTTATAGCAAGCTAGTACTTTAAATTGACATTTTTTACCGCCTTTAGTCATACAACAAACATGTTCTATTTTGCTGTCCAATAGCGAAGACAGTAGCGATAAGTCTAACTCACAGACTTCTTCATTATTAGTGGCTAGATCATGGAAAACACAATTATAGGCATCGATCATTTGGCTTTGCCCTGGTTCACCTTCTACTGTATAAGCGTCATAGCCTAGCTCCTGCATAATGGCTACTGTCATTTCAATTTTTTCATCCAGCGGTTTATTTTTCAGTGACTCTTTTTTTGTTTCTGAAAGAGAAACACCTAGCTCCTGTAAGTATTCAATCAATTCTTTGGTACCTAGCTTTTGTTTGATCAATTTAATCAACATTTCAGCAAACAGATTGTAATGTTTAGGAAAAACATTAATACCTTTCTCCGTTAATACAAAGCTAGTGCTGGGCCTTCCTGCCGTTTGTATAGATGAAAACTTTTTCACAAAGCCATCTCTTTCCAGTACCGTCATATGTTGATGAACTGCACTTTTGGAAATAGTTAGGCGCTTAGAAAACTGATCAATCGTCATTCCATCTTTTTCTTTTATCAAAAATTGTAATATTTTCTGCTGTTTTTCACTGAATCCTGAAATTCCCATACAACCTCCTGTCTACTCTGATTGTTTCGCTTTCCTGATAAACCTCAGAAAAGTGTTTCTGGTGATAAATATGAAAGAATTCTAACATCTTTTAAAAGGAGATTAAATTATAACACTTAATACACATAATTAAGTTAAATAACTTATTTAAGTAATATATTGACAAAGTATATTATCAAGCGTAGTCTAAAGCTTACGTCAATGATCAGTGTTCTAAAAATTCGTGAACTTAATAGGAGATAACACTATGAGCTTTGGAAAATTACACAAAGGGATTGGGACTTTAAAAATAAAACAACTCGTTTGTTTTTTTATTTTTTGTTTGACTGCTGTCTCGGTACAAGCGAAACAACATAAATTTGAAATGACCATAGACGAGGTCACGATTAAAGTTGCGCCTAAATTAGATTACAAAGTGTTTGCCTTTAATGGCCAAGTACCTGCACCACTGATTCATGTCGGAGAAGGTGATGATGTGGAAGTACTCGTAACCAATAACACGTCGACACCGCATACCATCCATTGGCACGGCCTTTATCAAACCAATAACTGGAAAAATGATGGTGTACCCGGTGTGACGCAAAAATCAATTGAAGCCGGGGATAGCTATACCTATCGATGGAAGGCTGATAAAACCGGAAGTCTTTGGTATCACTGTCATACCAATGTTAATGAACATGTCGGTATTCGCGGTATGTGGGGCCCTATTATTGTTGATCCGGCAAACCCAACTGAATTGGAAAAAAATGTCACCAAAGAGGCTGTTCTAATGTTCAGCACATGGGAATCCAGTCATGCCGATAAATTTGGTGAAGGCGGTACACCCGCAGATTTAGTCGATTATTTTTCTATTAATGGCCGATCATTTCCTAACACTCAGCCGTTACGGGTTAAAAAAGGTGATGTAGTCCGCTTTCGTCTCTACGGTGCGGGAGGTTCTATTCACTCCTTTCACCCTCATGGTCACGATATGTTAGTCACACACAAAGATGGTTTGCCTCTGACCCAACCTTATGAAGTTGATACTTTACTTATCGGTCCCGGTGAGCGCTATGACGCAATCATAAAAATGAATAATCCTGGACGATTCATTGCCCATGACCATGTTGATACACATGTGACTAATGCAGGTAAATTTCCTGGCGGTGCAATTACCATTATCGAATATGACGATGTGGCAATGGACGATTGGTATGCCTGGAAAGATAAGGTTTTTGATAGTGATTTTTTCTTTAGCGAGTCGATGAAAAAACCGCATGGAATGCATAATCAGTCGGGTTTTACAGGAACGCCAATAGAGCAGAAAAGACGTAGACGTAGAGAGGAATAAGATGATGGCTCAGAATATTAATAAACACAGTTTTGCTCTATGGGGCGTATTTCTTATTACTATCGTTTGGGGGACATCCGTTAAAGCGGAGAGCACAAGCAAGGATATTCTTGATAAGCAATGTATATCTTGTCATGCCATTACCCAGCAAACACCTCAGACCTTAAAAGAGTTATGGGAAAGAAAAGGGCCGGATCTTTCATCTGCCGGCATTAAGTATAAAGCTGAATGGCTCAAGGTTTGGCTGCAAAATCCTAGCAGAATCAGACCGGCTGGTATGTTTTATGGCAACCATATTAAGTTAGGTAAAAAACTGGATGAAGTGGATCAAGCCAGTTTAGTTAGACATCCTCAATTATCCAGTGAAGAGGCTAGCCAAATTTCCGAAGAGTTAATGACATTCAAACAAAACCAGGCATTGGTAACCGCAGGTGACTATAAACCAGGAACAATCTCGATGACACTGGGTGACATGATGTTTGACAAATTTAAAGGCTGCTTGGCGTGTCATCAAATAGAACCGGGATACGGTGGTATTTCAGGATCTGAAATGTATACCGCAGGAAACCGGCTTCAAGAAGATTACTTGATCAGTTTTATGCGTAACCCTCAAGCCTGGGACCCTAAAACCATCATGCCTAATAAGCATTTGAAGGAAATAGATTTACAAAAACTTGTGCATTATCTACGTGCTTTAGCTAAGGAGACTATCTAATGAAACCATTCACTCTTATAGCAATATACAGCTCATTTCTAATTGTTTTGGCAACCGATGTAAACGCTGAAATAGCCAAAGACAATTACCAAACTTATTGTGTGCAATGTCATGGCCTGGAAGGTAATGGTAAAGGAATAAATGTTGCCGATATGTCTACTCAGCCACGAGATCATACTGATTCAAAGGAGATGTCGGCTCGAACCGACCAGGAACTTTTTAAAGTCATCAAGGATGGTGGGCAATCAATCAATAAATCAGTATTGATGCCACCATGGAGCTCTACTCTGTCAGATGAAGAAATAGAAGGCTTGGTCAGCTATATGCATGAACTGTGCAAATGTTAGCAACAAAGTCCATATTTTTTTATTTGATTTACATTAATTTCAAATAGTTTTTTGGAGATATTTATGAATATAAAACCACTATCAACAGCCATAAAATGCAAATCCGTCAGCCTTCTAATGATGGCTTTATTTATAGCTGAACCAATTGCCGCCAAAACGGTAAAAATTACTATGACAGCAAAAGAAAATACGGTTGTCATTGACAATAAAGGGACGGAGTATCCTGCCTGGACTTACGATGGCACAATTCCTGGACCTGTTGTTCGTGTAACAGAAGGAGATACAGTAGATTTCACATTAATCAATCCTGAAACCAATAAAGAAAGTCATTCCATGGATTTTCATGCAGCCATTGTTGATGTATTGAAAGAGTTCAGCGAAGTCAAACCAGGAGAAACCAAACATTTTAGTTTTGTTGCCAAACATCCCGGTGTATTTATGTATCATTGCGGTGCAGCGACTATGGCGCAACATATAGCGCGAGGAATGTATGGCATTATCATCGTTGATCCAAAAGAGGGCTATAGTGATGCATACCCTAAGCCTGACCGTGAATATGTATTGATTCAATCGCAATATTTTCCAAATGCAAAAGATAAAGATGCAATGATTGAAAATCGTGGTTGGACGGGATCGTTAATCAATGGAAAAACCTTCCATTATGATCCAGTACACGATGAGAATGCTTCTTTGACTCTACAATCCAAGCCAGGAGAACGTGTAAGAATCTTTTTTGTTAATGCAAACATTAATAACCCCGTTGCGTTTCATCCCATTGCCGGAATATGGGATAAGGTTTACATCAACGGGAATCCAAAAAATACCTTACATGGTATACAGACATACAACGTAGCAGTTGCCACTGCTGATACTTTTGACCTGGTTTCACCTGCCGACCATCCCACCAATAATGCAATTGTTGATCATACAATGAGTGCAGCATTACGGGGAGCAATAACCGTGCTAATGAATATGCCAGATGCTGATCCTAAGCTAGGTAAAGGCGACAATATCTTGATTCGTTAGATTCAGGATATCTATTTATCGATTCGTTGTAGTGTTAATAACAACGAATCGATACTTTATAAAAAAAGGATATCAGCTCTTACTTTGAATTAAGTTAGATCAAAGAAACAAAGAGGGTACCACCATGAAATACAGATCAATAAGCTCGGTAATCATAATGATTATATTAATGACACTGAGCAATAATAATGCGGCATATGCTGAAAAAGCGAGCCTAGAAACAGATAATTTACATTCATCAAAATTAGTTACCAAGGGCACATTTGGTAAATGTAATGTTGATTCCTTTTATGCAGATAAAAATGCTAATGAAAGCAGTCTCGGAAAAATGGACAAGTCTGCGCCAGTTTCATTGGATTACATTACCGATGAAGTCGAAGGTACATATAATGTAATGCGAGATAAGGTGATTAGTCATGTAAAAAC
>WTAG01000089.1 GCA_013139755.1 Methylomarinum sp.
ACTTCAAGCTGGTAATCACACAAATTACTAAAATTATAATAACGTAATTTTAAGCACCATACCAATAACTTAGGAACGCGCACGTAATAAGTTTGGCAACTGGCGTAGGATTTTTTTCACATTCAACTAACACATGGATGTGTGTAGGTAGAACAATGCAGGAGCAATTGTCGAGGCGTAGCTACTGGCACATAGCTGGCTATGGTCGCAACCAGCTCCTGCTTCAAGCGACACTTACACATCCATGTGCTTCGTAACTGTTGCTACAACACGAAAGACAGATAAAAAGGCAAGCTAGTTGTCGAAGTTATTTTGTGCACCTTCCTCAACCTTTCAAATAAAACAATAAGCAACCATAAAAGATACAATTGAATAAATTATTTTTACGACATGTCATTAATTATTCTGCTCTAATGGAACAGGAATCCTTGATTTAGGATAATATAATTATCAATCGAGGTGAGCGTGACAACTAATCGACAATACTGCATAAAAGAACCTTTGCCCATCCTACCTTTCATATTTAACCAGCATTTAAACTCCATGATCGCTGTGGCTCTCTGTGTAACGCTTTTAAACCCAATCAACCATAAGTATTTGATTTTCTGACAACATTACCTCTGACAAAAAAAACATCTTAATTACAGAGACTTTTTTGTTTTGTAACATTTCTTAATATTGTTATGGGAAGGACTGAATTCCACTCTTCATAGACCATTAACTCTAGCCAATTTTACGAGCTTTTACATTACGGCCTTTTACTTTACCTTTTGCAAAATAATCAAGTACAGGTCGCATAGCGTCACGTTCAACTGCTACAAAGCTTGTGATATCAAAAATATCAATTTTACCAATCTGTGATCCTGACAAACCAGCATCACCCGTTAGCGCGCCTAAAATATCACCAGGGCGAATCTTCGCTTTTCTACCAGCATCCAATTGAATGGTAACCATTGGTGATTGCATAGAGAAATTTGCATCGCGTTTTAATGCCCTTATATTGCCAACAACACATGGTTTGTTCTGGAATGATTCAATACCAGAAACACGTAATTGCTCAGATTCGGTGTAAAGACTTAAAGCAATACCCTTCTCACCCGCCCTGCCTGTACGCCCAATACGATGAACATAAATTTCAGGGTCATGTGGCAATTCAAAATTAACCACAGCTTCTAATGATTTAATATCCAAACCACGCGCTGCTACATCTGTAGCCACTAAAACCGAACAACTATGGTTAGTGAATCTGAGCAGGATTTGATCGCGATCACGCTGTTCTAAATCGCCATGAATCGCCAAAGCCTGAATTTTCTTACTGCGTAAAAACTGAGCTACTTCATCGCATTGAATTTTGGTATGACAAAAAACCAAGGTTGTTTTAGGTTGATAATGCTCAAACAATGCCAATAAGTCTTTATTGCGATTATTCTTGCTACTCTGATAAAACACTTGTTCTATCACTTCGGCATGATGCTCTGATTCAACAGTCACTGTGACAGGGTCTTTCTGAAAACGGCGACTCATCTGATCAATGGTATCGGGGTATGTTGCTGAGAACAACAAGGTTTGACGCTTTACCGGTGTTTTAGAAATAATGTTATTAATTTCTTCAGCAAATCCCATATCCAACATTCTATCAGCTTCATCCAGCACCAATATTTCCAGACCATCAAGATTCAGGGTTTCTTTACCTAAATGATCTTGAATACGACCTGGCGTACCCACGACAATATGCGCGCCATATTCCAGAGAAGTCTTTTGCGCATGAAAAGGATTTCCGCCACATAACATGACTACTTTAATATTTGGAATAGATCGCGCCAATTTAGGCAACTCTTTCCCTACCTGATCAGCCAACTCTCTTGTTGGACATAAAACCATTGCCTGCACACCAAAATGGCGCGGGTTGATTTTAGTTATTAAGCCCAGACCAAACGTTGCTGTTTTACCACTCCCTGTTTTTGCTTTAGCAATAAGATCCTTACCCGCTAACACATAAGGCAAGCCCTGTGCTTGAATAGGCGTCATTTTTTCATAACCCAGCGAATCCAAATTAGCGATTAACGCACTAGAAAAGGGTAAAGAGGAAAAACTATCGCTAGACATATGTAATACCATTAGATAAAACCTGTGTATGATAACAGACATGCAATCTGACACAGAGCTATATTTAGCTTGTATAAACCAGTATATTGATTTGTTCCACTCACCCGTAGTCCGTATGGAGTTTACCTAATACGGGAGTAGGCTCGCGACACTTCCTGTATTCTGCTAAGTGCTAGAGATGACTGTTTTATTTTTCATCTCTATGTCACATAATAGATACTCCACTATGTTTTACTGTAGCATTCAAACATATCCAATTAATCAAACAAAATCATGCGCTTTTTTCACACTGCCGACTGGCATTTAGGCCGTATATTTCATAATGTTTCGCTGTTAGATGATCAGCAATATATTATTGAACAATTGATTATAGAAATTGAACAGCACAAACCCGATGCCATTATTATTGCCGGTGATGTATACGACAAAGCCATTCCAGCGGAAGGAGCTATTCGGTTACTGGAATATTTTCTTAATCATGTAGGTGGTGAGCTTAATATCCCCATCATAATGATCAGTGGCAATCATGATAGTGGTGCACGATTAAGCTTTGCATCCTCGCTACTTAAAAAAGCCAATATCCATATTATTGGTAAATCAGCACTCGATACACATCCTATTCTGTTAAATGATGAGTATGGTGAGATCTATTTTTATCCCCTACCCTATTTATCGCCGCTTGCCGCCCGCTCCTTGTACAAAGACAGTGAAATTCAAACACATCAAGATGTTATTCAACGGCAAGTCAGCTGTATTGTTCATGATCATCCCAAAGACAAACGCAGTGTATTGATCATGCACGAATTTGTTACTGGCGCTGAAGAGAGTGAATCAGAACGGCAATTAACCGTGGGGGGGACTTCGCACATTGAATCCCATATTGTCAGTCAGTTTGATTATGTCGCCATGGGGCATTTACACCAACCGCAAGCGACTGGCTATCCACATATTCGCTATTCTGGTTCGCTACTAAAATACAGTTTTAGCGAGGTTAATCATAATAAAGGCATTACTGAGGTAATTTTTGATCAGAATGGTTTTGTCGAAAGCAATAATATTGCATTAAAACCTAATCGCAACATGCGTATTATCAAAGGGACTTTGGATGATCTATTGCAACAGGCCGGACTAGATACCTGTACCGAGGACTTTATCTGCGCAGAACTATTAGATGAAGGAACACTGTATGAACCGATGCGTAGATTAAAAGAGCTATACCCAAACACCCTGGAAATTAGACGGCCAAAAAACACCAACAACCAAGGCATCAGTACAGAAAAAAGTTTTCAGGATTTACACAAACAAGATGTCACCGAATTATTTGCCGAGTTTTATCAACATGTTTGTACTGAACCGTTAAACAGCTCTCAACAAAGCCTTGTAAAAACGCTGGTTGAACAGCTAGAGCAAACCACTGATTAATGTAGGGTGGAAAAATGATAACGCATTCCACCATCACACTAAGTCTGACCCTATTGCTTCACAACATACCCATATAGTGCTTAACTGCTTCTAATATCATGTGCATTGAGGTATTTTTAACAGAACGACAGCTAATTTATCATCACTAAGAGCCTGTATACCTGTTCTTTTGAGATTAAAGTAATTCCAGCATAATTAAACAATAATTAATTAATCCCTTAAATCAATAAAATCATCTGCCTCATATCCTTGCCTTAAAAGATTAGCTTTTACTTTAGCTAAGGCTTGTCTTTCAATTTGTCTGACTCTTTCACGTGATAAACCAAGTTCTTCAGCGATTTCTTGAAGTGTGTAAGGTCTAATCATAATACTTCTCCAAAAATATAAAAAATTATATGATGGAAATTATTCACAGTAGTTCAATTAACGCCTATATCCATCTGGTTATTTTTAAGCATTACTTAGATTCATTCACGTAACATTATTATTCTTAAAAATATAATCAAATTTCATTATCTTTGATAGGTACCGATCAGTTCCGTCTGATCAATAATATGTCCCTCCATCGCTTTTTCCAGTTGAACCTTATCTGGCTTTTTCAAATCCGTTAAGACAATATCCAGGGCGTACAGTTTATGAAAGTAACGGTGTCGGCCAATCGGAGGACAGGGGCCGCCATAGCCGGTACGTTTCCAATCGTTTTTTCCTTCTTTAGTACCGGATGGCAGTTTGTCTGATCTTACGTCTTCTGTTAATTCATTAACAGTGGCTGGGATATTGTAAAGCAACCAGTGTACCCAGGTCATTTTCGGTGCGGCGGGATCCGGTGCGTCAGGATCATCAACAATCAACACCAGACTTTTGGTATTTTGCGGGACTCCGGACCATGTTAGAGCCGGTGAAATATCGCCCCCGTCACAGGTAAAATGACGGGGGATTTCTCCCTGGTGGGTAAAGGAGGGCGATTTGAGTGTTATGGACATGGATTGAACTCCTTCGGCCG
>WTAG01000676.1 GCA_013139755.1 Methylomarinum sp.
ATTTAGCAAAATAAGGGATATTGCTACCATCAGATTTTTCAAGATAAAGTCAACAATATTTGATTTTGATATAAATCTCATGTAGCCCGCATGAAGTTTACGGAATGCGGGAAATCAGCGCGACATCCTCCCGTATTACGCAGAGCTTCATACGAGCTACTTTATACTTTAAGTAAGTTGGCTGTAGATTATACGTAATCAGGAAAAAATGAAGTTATTTTATTCACGTTCCTAGGTTTCAAAAAACAGCTTTTCTTCCAGGGTTTTACCTTGACTTACTTGTCGGTATTGCCAATTGTTATCCGCCAGGCAAGTAAGGATTTTTAAGTCTACTTTAAATTCTATTATTGCATTGTATTCGACAATAAACTCATTTTTTTGTGGATTAGAAACCCGTACCACGCCATTTAATTGCTTTAATTTTGTCATCACATCCGCTGCCGGACACGATTCCATTTGTAGGGTTATAAACCGAGTCTCACTATCTTGCTCTGAAGCATTTAACTGCATAGTGTTCATAACACCATTTTCTAGCAATAATATTTGCTGGCATAGGCGGCCTAGTTCAGCAAGATCATGTGAGCTGATAACAAACGTGGTAGCTGGTGATAACTCAGAAATAATAGAGCGAATGTTACGTGTGTTAACTGGATCTAAGCCTGCTGTCGGTTCATCTAAAAGTATAAGTTCAGGATTACCAATTAATGCCTGAGCAATTGCCACACGTTTTGCCATACCATGACTGAGTGTGTCAGGTTTTTCCTTTATCGAGTCTTTAAGGGCTACCGCCTCTAAAACGCGGAGAGTTTCATCGTTTGCTTGTTTAGCATTAAAGCCTTGTAGGCGCGCATAAAAGCCGAGTTGTTCGCCAATAGTAAAACTTGGGTCTAGTCTTGCATCTTGGGGTAAAGCCGATACTTTGCCACTAAGTGCTACTGCGCCAGGTTTGTACCCGAACAGTGTCGCAGTGCCAGAAGTTGGCCTAAGGAAACCACAAAGTATACTCAGCAAGGTGGTTTTACCTGCCCCATTGGGCCCGACTAATCCTATAGGTTCGCCTGTTACAAGCTCAAAACTAACATTATTAAGCGCGGCTTTGCCAGCATAAAAATGGCTAAGGTTTTGGCACTGTATCATTGGAGTATTCATATGCTTTGTCTCAACATGATCCCTCGTCCTATGGCTAGAAAAACCAGGGTTTGAAGTAATGGGATATGAGCGAGCCGTAAGGTTTGCCATTCCGCAAGTTGAGATAGCTCAGACATTTGATAACCAGGAACCAGGATTTTCAAAACATCCAACGCAGGTAAATAAGAAGATATGAGACTAATGATCCCCGCCAAAAAACTCCAAATCAAAATGGCCCATACAGTTGCTTGTCTGGCTGATTTAACGCTAGCGGATAATGCCGCCATCATGGCGGTAAATGGCAATAGAACCAAGATCAAATTAATGACAATGGCTGCCGCACTATTAAATGCAACAGATAGTAAGGTCATATCGCGATAAATAGCCAGTATTAAGACTGTCATCACAGTGGCTAATACCAATAGCACCTGAATCACCATTACACCAACAAACCGACCAAAAAACAGGCTATCTCTACTCACGCGCAAGCTTAGAAAACGCAAAGTGCCGCGCTCTCTATCTGAACAGGTCTGATCAGAAGCAATGGTAATACACAACAAAGGAAACATGACGAGAGCAAACCGCCAATACACACCAAATTCGGGTATTTGCCAATTCAGTAATGAGCCAAAACCGATAAATTCAAAAAAATTACTGCCTTGAGAGACATTTAGATTCTGCCCAAATAAGTCTGAGGCAAAGCGAATCGGATAGAGCAAAATAAAATACCAAACTATCGCAAAAGCGAGCAGATACAGCAGACCTTTTCGCGTTGAGAACAATCTCTTTAACTCAAATTGGCAGATAAGTAATACGGGGGTAAAAAAACCGCTGTGCATGGCTTTTCCTGTGGCTTAATGTAGAGCGGACTACAGTCCGCCCTTAATGCAATCTTATTATCATAGCGGACTAAAGTCCGCTCTACAAAAAACACAACCATCATTATAAAATTGATGGTTGCAATGGAGCTGCTTTACATCAAAAAAAGCCCAATGGATTAGTGTCATAACTAACTAAAACATTTTTAGTTTGTTGATAATGATCTAACATCATTTTATGCGTTTCACGCCCGACACCTGATTTTTTATAGCCACCAAATGCGGCATGTGCGGGGTATTGGTGATAGCAATTAACCCATACTCTGCCAGCTTGTATGCCACGCCCCATTCTGTGTATCCGGTTATTATCGCGGGTCCAGACACCTGCACCTAAACCAAAATCTGAGTCATTGGCTATTTGCAATGCTTCTGCCTCGTCTTTAAAAGTAGTGACAGATACTACTGGGCCAAAAATTTCTTCCTGAAACACCCGCATACTGTTACTGCCTTTTAATAGTGTGGGTTGAATATAATAGCCACCATCAAAACCACCTTCTATGGTTTCAACGTCACCACCAACTAATACCTCTGCCCCTTCATCTTTACCTATTTGTAAATAACTGAGGATTTTATCAAACTGTTGCTTTGATGCTTGCGCACCCACCATGGTTTCTCTATCTAAAGGGTTTCCACGCTTGATTTGTTTTGTTCTTGCTATGACTTTAGCGATAAATTCATCATAAATGGATTCTTGAACTAATAGTCGTGACGGACAGGTGCATACTTCGCCTTGGTTAAAGAAAGCCAGTACTGCACCTTCAACACATTTGCTTATAAACTCTTCTTCCTGATCCATAATATCTGCAAAATAGATATTAGGTGATTTACCACCCAATTCGACGGTCGATGGAATGATATTTTCCGCTGCGCATTTCATAATATGCGAACCAACTGGTGTAGAGCCGGTAAAGGCTATTTTGGCAATTCGAGTACTGCTGGCTAATGCCTGCCCTGCTTCTTTACCATAACCGTTAACTATATTTAGCACGCCTGCTGGTAGCAAGTCTTGTATCAATTCCATTAAAACCAAAATAGAAGCAGGTGTTTGTTCGGCAGGTTTTAAGACCACGCAGTTTCCTGTCACCAATGCCGGAGCCAATTTCCACGCTGCCATTAAAATGGGGAAATTCCACGGGATTATTTGCCCGACCACACCCAATGGCTCTTGATAATGGTAGGCGATGGTATTTTCATCTATATTGCTAAGCGCGCCTTCCTGGGCACGAATACAACCGGCATAATAACGAAAGTGATCAATCGCTAAAGGAATATCAGCGGCCAGTGTTTCACGAATGGATTTACCGTTATCCCAGGTTTCGGCCACGGCTAATGTTTCGAGGTTTTGTTCTAATCGATCAGCAATTCTTAATAAGATATTAGATCGTTCAGTTACAGATGTTTTTGCCCATGCCTCTTTTGCAGCATGTGCAGCATCAAGAGCTAGTTCAATATCTTCTGCTGTTGAGCGAGGTATTTCACAAAATACCTTTCCATTGACTGGACTTATGTTTTCAAAATATTCGCCTTTTACCGGTGATACCCATTGGCCACCAATAAAATTTTCATATCGGGGTTTAAAGTTAACTTTACTGTTTGGCTGATTGGGTTCTGCATAACTCATGTGGTTACTCCGATAGATTTAGTGGTTTGTGACTCTTGGGAAATGGGATCTATAAGTTTTTTTGTAGCCTTGATGCAACAGAGTGGAATCAAGGCTACATATCTTATCTACTTATTAAATCACTTTTGAAAATTGCTGCTGTTTTTCTGCTAAATATTTATCAAATATCATGCATATATTTCGAATTAATAATCGCCCAGCTGTTTGGACTTGTATACCATGTGCAGTGACCTGCAACAAACCATCATCTTGCATGATTTTTAGATTATTTAATTCTGTGCCAAAATAGTCTGCAAACACTATATCAAATTGTTTTTCAATACTGCTAAAGTTCAGTTCAAAATGGCAAATCAATTGGGTAATTACGTCTCTACGTAATTTATCATCTTCATTAAGATCAACCCCTTTAAACACGGCTAGTTTTCCTTGCGATATCAAGCTGTCATATTCTTCCAGTGTTTTAACATTCTGAATATAAGCATCACCTACCCGTCCGATTGAGGTAATCCCCAACCCAACCAAATCACAATCCGAATGAGTCGAGTAGCCTTGGAAATTTCGATATAACTTACCTTCTCGCTGTGCAATAGCGAGTTCATCATCTGGTTTGGCAAAGTGATCCATACCGATATAAACATAACCAGCTTCTATTAACTTATTCCCCATCATCTGTAAAATTTCCAGCTTTACTTCGGGAGAAGGCATATCAGCATCATTAATCTGCCTTTGGGTTTTAAACCGCGTTGGCATGTGAGCATAGTTAAAGATAGAAAAACGATCAGGGGATACCTCTAATACTTTATCCAATGTTTCTGAGAAAGTATCAACTGTTTGCAGAGGTAAGCCGTAGATTAAATCAATACTGGTTGATCTAAATCCTTCGCGTCGGGCAGCGTCTAAAACAGCAAAAGTTTCTTGTTCTGTCTGAATACGATTAACCGCTTTTTGTACCGCAGGATTAAAATCCTGCAAGCCTAAACTGATACGGTTAAAGCCTAGCTCACGTAATTGAGCAATAGTTTTATCATTGGTTTCTCTGGGATCAACTTCTATTGAGTATTCACCTTTATCATCATCTCTTAAGTTGAAATGTTCACGAGTGCAATCCATCAAGGCTTTCATTTGCTGATAACTTAAAAAAGTCGGTGTTCCACCACCCCAATGCAATTGATTAACCACTCTTGATTTATCAAACAACGAACCCTGTAGTTCGATTTCTTTAAATAGGTTGTTTAGATAGGGTTCTGCATGTTTGCGGTTTTTGGTGATGATTTTATTGCAAGCGCAGTAATAACAAACCGTGTCACAAAATGGGATGTGAAAATACAGTGATAAAGGCCCACCCGCTGCATTTGACTTTTCTATATGCTGACGATATTCCTTGTCAGCAAAACCTTCATGCAACTCAAGTGCAGTTGGGTATGAAGTATAACGAGGCCCAGCCTTGTCATAACGATTGATTAAATCAAGATCAAACTGTATTGACTGATCCATTACTACCCCATTTTTTTATCTGTTTAATTACTGTAAAGCGGATAAAGGAAGGAACATGAAATGAGACCAAAGTAGGATAGGCAAAGGGCTGTTTCGTGCCCATCATTTCAAGTGTGATGGGCACGCATCCGCTTTGCCCACCCTACTCTTACCAACTTAATTTCTATATTTCTTTATCAATAACAATCACTACATTGTTATTTTTTGCCAATTCAAGCTCAACCGCACCAATAAAGTCGCCTTTTTGCTGCATTGCATTACCCGATTTTGAGATTCTAGCCATCACCTTCACTTGCTTAAAATTAGATAACTTCATCGCTGGCATCATTGCCATGGCATCATTTAAAGTCACCATCATCGGCAAATCAGCAACTTGTTTGCGCACAATTGCTAATGGCATAGGCGGTCCTGTTAATGCCTTGGCATAGATAAACACCGTATCAGCTGGGCTAATGGATTTTAATGAATTATCCATGCTAACTTGAACATTAATACTGACTGCCTTAGAAACCTCTGTTGTTTGTCCTTGTACAGCAGATATCAATCGTTGTAATTCCCGATATGAATCTGACCCAGGTGCTAACAATGTTTCTAGCTTACGCCAATATTGCATTGCTTGAGCAAAGCTGCCTATTTCAGCTTTTGCCATACCAGCTAGCCACAAACCTGTTTCATTATTTGGCTGTTTTTCTAAGGCTTTAAATATCAACTCTGTAGCTTTACCGGCTAATTTACCCTGGTTTGCCATCGCCAAGGCATCGGCATAATGCAACATCACTTCGGGGTTTTCACCTAACAATGCATAGGCTTTATCAAATGCATCAACTGCTAAAGGGTATTTTTTCAGATATTTATAAGAGCGCCCAAGCATCACCCAGCCTTCGGCATTATTAGGTTCTTTTTCTAAGCGTGCCGCCAATCCAGCGACCATCGCATTAACATTTATCGGTGGTTTTTCTGCTCTTTGAGCCTGTTGCAGCTGTTCTTTGCGCAGCGCATCAGGCTCACCAATTAATGAATAAATTAGCAGGGAACACAAAGGTAAAAGAATTAATACCACTGGCACAGCCCAGCGACCTTGTGATGAATTATTGACTGTATTTTGTTCTATATCTAAATCATCACCCAGTGTTAATTCTAACTCTGCATATTGCTCATCATACTGCGCATGAGTTAATGCCCCCGATTCTAACTGTCGCTTTAAATCGTTTGCTCTGTCTTGGGCAATTTTAATATTACGCTGATCAGAATCTGCTGCCTCGATCGCTCTATTTTTCCATAAAGGTGGAATGATAATGGCAAAAGCAATCACAAGTAGAACAAACACTATAAGCCAATAAAGAATATTCACGATTGATCTCCATTTCTTAATAATTCACTGACTTTGGCTTTTTTAGCTTGGTCTGCATCCGTTACCGCAGGCTTTACTAGCACTTTATTTTTTCTTACAAATAAAATCAACATCAGCAACCCAATCAATAAAAAGACGACGGGGCCTAACCATAACAAGCCTGTTTTCAATTTAAACTGAGGATTGTATAAAACAAAGTCGCCATAACGTTGAATCATAAATTCAACAATTTCATCTTGAGACTTGCCTTGTTGCAACATTTCATAGACTTGTCGGCGTAAATCTTTGGCTAAATCAGCATTAGAATCCGCAATAGTTTGGTTTTGACAGACTAAACAACGCAACTCTTCAATTAAGACTTTATAACTTTGCTCTTGCTGGGGATTGTTAAATTTTCTGTATTCTACAGCTGAAAAACAGTTAAATGACAATATCAGTAATACCAATACTTTAAAAAATCTCATCATCCTTCAGCCTCTAATTGCTCAATAAAAGGTAAAAAGATCTCTTGTACGTCTTGCACCGATACAGCCCCTGTATGTTTATAACGAATAATCCCTTTTTTATCGATCACAAAGGTTTCCGGTACGCCATACACACCATAATCAATACCTGTACGTCCTTCTTGATCCATAATGCTGACGTTATATGGATTGCCTAGCTGTGGTAACCATTGTTTGGCGGCACTGGCTTCATCCTTATAGTTCAACCCGACTATGGTCACCACATTCTGTTGCGCCAATCGATTAAACACCGGATGTTCAGATCGACAAGACCCGCACCATGATGCCCAGACATTTAATAACCAGACCTTACCTAACATGTCCTTCTTACTAAGTGTATTCTCGGCATCAGTCAAAATAGGCAATGAAAAATCAGGTGCTGGTTTATCAATTAATGGTGAAGGAATATCCCTAGGGTTTAGATTTAAACCCATTGCCAAAAACACGGCCATTACAACAAATAGTAATAACGGAATAACAAATTTAAGCACTGACCTGTCCTCCTTTACGATAGCGTTTATCACTGGCTGCAATTAACCCACCAAAGCCCATGAATAAAGCACCTAACCAAATCCAACGAATAAATGATTTGTAATAAACTCTTAAACTCCATGCGCCTTGATCATCTAAAGGCTCACCAATGGCTACAAACAAATCTCTAAACAAACCCGCATCAATCGCCGCCTCTGTCATTGGCATTTTCTGTACCCGATATTCTCTTTTTTGAGGTTCTAACTTGGCAATTTCCTCATCTTGATAGGTCACGGTTAACGAACCCTGCTTAGCAATATAGTTAGGTCCCTCTGTGACAGCTACACCATGAAACTCAAACACATAACCCGACATATCTAACTTATCGCCAGGTTGCATACGCACATCTTTTTCTATGCTGTAAATTGAGGTAAAGGTAATACCTATCACAAAAACTGCAATACCCAAATGAGCCACTGTCATTCCGTAGAAACCCGCTGGAATAGTACCTAAGCGTTGCCAGCTAAAGCCTTGTTTTCCTAGACGGTCTTTAAATGACAAGCCCACTGTTACCGTAGTCCATAATGCTAATGTCGTCCCTAATCCCGCTGCCCAAGAATAAAAAGGCATAACAAGAGGAATTAAAAAACCTGCACTTAAACAAAAAACCACTAATCCTTTTAATCGCCAACTTAATGCTTTTATATCATCCCGCTTCCAGCGGATTAACATGCCTATACCCACTGCAAAAGCTAATGGCGCCATTAATGGAATAAATACCGCATTAAAGTATGGAGGGCCTACAGAGATTTTTCCCATGCCTAAAGCATCAATCACCAATGGATAAAGCGTACCTAATAAAATACTCGCGGCTGTGACCACTAATAGGACATTATTCAATAATAAAACAGCTTCACGCGAAACCAGTTCAAATGTCACACTGCTTCTTACTTTTGGCGCTCTAATGGCATAAAGCAATAACGAACCGCCTACAACCACCGCTAAAAAGATAAGAATAAATAAACCACGGGTTGGGTCACTAGCAAAAGCATGTACCGAAGTTAATACCCCTGAACGCACTAAAAATGTGCCTAATAAGCTTAAAGAAAATGCAAATATTGCCAACAATACCGTCCAGGTTTGAAATACCCCGCGTTTTTCACTGGCCGCTAAGGAGTGAATCAGCGGAGTACCGACTAACCAAGGCATAAAGGAAGCATTTTCAACCGGATCCCA
>WTAG01000086.1 GCA_013139755.1 Methylomarinum sp.
TAGCAGGAATCTATGTTTAACGTGGATTCCCGATAAAAGACTTCGGGAGTGACGATATTTTTATAGGCATTGGCCGTAAATAATAAGAAGTTACATTTCGTCGCACGGTCAATTTTTTGAGTAGGCAGGCCTCACTCCACATAAAATATTAATGGCGGCGAGCTTTTTGCCAGCTACGCCAAGTTGCCCAGAAGTCTTCTTCCAATCGTTGGATTTCTACTTCGTCATTAGTCATAGTGAGTGATTTTTTTGCTTGAGTACTCTGCATACCCTTGCTCTTTTCAACTTTTGATTGAATTGCTGCGTAATTCATTAATACTTCAGTTAAAAATGTACTGTAGTCCAAGGCTATCACACCAGAAGATTTGTTTTGAGGCTCCGTTCCCGGCCGATTCTGGAACCACTCATTCCATTTAGCTGACCCTGGCGCAAACATAGTCCACGGCTTACTGATAGGCATTTTTGTCGGATAAAAAAAGGTGACCGCTTTATAATCTTTGGGATGATGACTAGATGTACCATGACAGCTCATACAAGATGAACTGGCTAATTTCTTTACACGCTTGCCATCGACCAGCACCTCATTTTTTACGGCTATATCAAATGGCCCTGATAAACGCCCACCGTAACCAAGTGTAACTTTAGAGTAAGCAGGAGCATCTGGATTAACATAAGTTTCCATTAGAGGTTGATCAGGATTTTTTGCAGAGTTTACTGTTGGATCATTACCCCACATAGCTCCAAAAGGTACCATTTTGTCCCAGGCATCTTTCCCAGGCGCATTTTTATCGTAGACTAATGTAGTAAATACCCAGCCTGTTTCTGGTGAGGCAATTGAGTCTTTAACAATAATATCAAAAATAGCAATATAGATATCAGTCACAACTGGGGGTTTATCAGTTACAGTGCCGTCCAAATTGAAAGGACGACGATATATTTGCCATTTAGCCGAACCGCCCATCACTGGCCATTCAGCAGGAGATGCAGTCGCCCCTGCCGCTTTTATGACGATTGCACCCTCTTTAAATTGAGCTTCATTATTGTTTATGCTGGGAGGACAGACAAGCGTAGCAGGATTACATTTTTTCCAAACCTGATGTAACGAATAAGCGGCAGTTTTGTCGTAATATATTGCAGCATGATTTCTAATATTAACCTTAAGTCCTGATTCTACGTATGTTGAGGCAGGTAATATTTGCCCCGTATATGTACCGGCAATAGCATCACGACCTTCCCAGCCACTCAATTCTACACTATCACCAGCCCATAACATGCCGTACCAGCTAGGGTTATCCTGCTGATTCCATTGTTTCTGATTGGTTATGAGCGTTCTCATATCCTTACCAACATGTTTTTTAAGCGCTTCTATATAGGCATGAGCATTTTGTTTTGTCAGGGCTTTACCTTTTAGCACTTTTGTCCAGGGTGCACTTGTATCCGTTAAGGACTGTACAGATCTGGGGTAATCATAATTTAACCGGTACAAAGGTTCATTATATTCGCTCTGAGATGGGATATTGCCATTGTTAACTGCAAAAGGATTTATTATAAAAGATTCTTCCAGTGCTGAAGCTGTTTGAATTGCAGACAGATAAGTCATTGTAAAAATAAAAGCTGCGACTACCCCAGCTCTATACTTTGAAAGACAAAGACCTTGAAGTTTTTTCATAAAATAATTCCTAATATTTTATTGTAAAATTAGCTCAGCGATGTGGTTTAAGAATTATCATTCTAACTCCACGCAAATCGTTGTATTTCTACCGTTATCTTTTACTTGATAAAGTGCATCATCCGCCACTTTAATAAGTTGTTCAGGTGAACATGGTTGATTAGATGTAGAGCTAGGCCTCACAATTGCAATGCCGACGCTTAAGGTAATATATTTCGCAACGTTTGATGCCTTACGTGGAATCTTTAGCAAAGCAATTTGCTTATGCACCTGTTTGGCTACCTGCTTTGCACCTGAAATATCAGTTTGAGGAATCACCATTGCAAACTCTTCTCCTCCATATCTAGCAACCAGATCTGAAGGCCTTTTTGCTACCTTTAGCAAGGCCTGGGCAACACGAAACAGGCAGTCATCTCCAACTTGATGCCCATAACTATCGTTATA
The DNA here is from genome assembly GCA_013139755.1 of Methylomarinum sp. Next base: position 2,114 of record WTAG01000086.1, read on the forward strand.
CAGTTTAAAGTAATCTATATCACATAAGATTAAAGCGAGTGGTAAAGCACTGGTACGAGTTAATCTTGCACATTCCTGATGTAAATAGCTATCAAAGTGTCTGCGGTTGCTGATTTGGGTCAGCCCATCAGTGATTGTTAAACGCTTTAATTGCTTATTAAGCAGGTGCAATTCCTTTTCTGCTTTATGGCGCTCCTGATTTTCTGCTTGTAATTGCGTATTCAACATCAAGATCGTGCTGTTTTGATTCTCCAGTTCAGCGTTATTTTTAACTAATGCCTGCTTTTGAGTCTCTATATCATGAGTTCGTTCAAGTACCTTATTTTCCAGATTTTGATATATCAAGGCATTATCAATTGAAATAACAATTTGTCCGCTAAGGTGTTGCAATAAAGTCAGCCGCTCTTCTGAAAAAGCATTTTCTGTGGCATTGTTTTCCAGATAAATGATACCTTTTAGCTTCCCAAGCATCATCAATGGTGCGCAAAGTACAGATAATACCTGACGATTAATAACGTCCTCATCCTGAGAATAAATAGAGTTATTTGCTACATTATCAATTGCAACTGATGCCTGCGTCCGAGATACGTAATTGATAATACTGTGTGGAATAGTCTGGAAATCAGGTAATGGAATCTGCTGTAATACACTGAATTTATTAGCCTCAAAAGTCGCTTCTGCCTGAACAACAAGTTCACTTGATTCTTGTAAGAGTAAGACACCTCTCTGTGCCCCTGCATTTTCAATAACTATAGAAATCAATGTTTGTAGTAATTCAGGTAATCGCCTTTGTTTTGCAATCACTTCGGCAGACTTGAGCAAGGTAGCAGTATCCAGACAGCCATTCGAGGTAGGTCGTTCAATTACTGTTAGTTCAACGGCTTCAGAAACGGATGCATTGTGTTGCACCCCTTTTTCAATGGCGAGGCGTTGTT
>WTAG01000436.1 GCA_013139755.1 Methylomarinum sp.
ATACATTATATTTTTGCTCCAAAAAAAGATATCAAGGATATTAGTGATTTTTCTGAGGATGACAGGGAGTACCTGATTGATCTTTTTGCCGTTATGAGTACAGTGATTAAGCAAGAAAGCTTGCAGGACTACAAGTTATGGAGCAATGGCCCCGGAAAACAGGATGTAACATATCTGCATTTTCATTTGGGTGCAAAATAAATTCAAAATTAATAGTTCTGCCATGGATGAATGCAGATATTATACCAATCACAATAAGTTTTTATTTTAACCTACTCATCCTAGCCTTCTCGGCAATTGCTCCTCGACAACTGTTGTTGTTCTACTACACGCCTTCCTTGGCGTTATGCATTGCTCTACTTACCTACATCCATGTAGGCATCCAGCAGGAGAAGGAATAATAGACGAACTTATTGGGATTGGTATTATACCAATCCCAATAAATAATCACTGTAATAGTCGTCATTCCCGAAGTCTTTAATCGGGAATCCATGAGTACACTATAGATTCCTGCTAAGAGCATGCAGGAATGACGGTTTCTTTTAAGTATAAATCTATTAGGATTGGTATTACATAACGCTACCGAAGGCATGTATTAGAACAACAACAGTTGTCGAGGAGCATTGGCTGTCCATACAGTTGTTGCTATAAACAAAAATCAACTCGCCATATAATCGCAACTGAGCGAAGTAAACCTTTGGATAACATAAGGTGTGCTTTTTTTATTATCTTATTTTAGACGGTGGGGAATATCGGTTATCAAGGGTTCTATCAATTTTAACCGTAAGGCTTTCTACTGTTTTTATTGTTAGTTTTATATTGGGGCCTTTTGCTTCGGAAATATAGTTACCTATCAATTTTGCATCGCTGACTCTAATTAAGTGTCCCATTAAATAGGCGAACAAAAAGCTGGGTTTATGAAGTCTGCCAACAAGGATGTAGTCAGCACCAAACTGTTTGCCTAAACGGGCTGCAACATCATGATGATCAAATAAATATCCAACGCCACTATCAGCCAATTTCTGACTGTTTAGATCTATATTAATCAGCGTATAGTCTGCTTTTTTAAGTTCTGCTTCTAATAATGGTTTTATAGATGCTGTTCGTTTAATTTCAGCCGGTATTCTTGGTGCCAGGGTTAAATCTTTAAGTTCAAAGTCAAGAATTGCAATTTTGGTTTCCGCTGCTACACCAATGCTTATAAGACATAATATGATGGTGCTGAACAGGTAGTGTGTCCTTATTTTTTTTATAAGCATGAATAAGCCCTTGTTATTGTTTTTTTAATCTTGGTTTAAATGGATGGTTGATAATAGCTGATCAATAATTGCTTTAAGACTAGCCATATCGGGTTGTGTTTTATTAAAAATTCGCAAACCAAATATACCAGAGATTAAAAATTTTGCCAGCAACTCAGGATCTTGATGTTCGCTTAATTGCCCAAGGGCTTTGCATTCTATCAATATTTGCTTCAGTTCCAGCTCAACCTCAGTAAACATATCTTGTAAGCGACTATTAATTTCTGCATCTTGCACAGGAATTTCAGACAAGGTATTGATCAGTAAACAGCCTTTACGATCAGGGTCACAAGATGATTCTTGCAGTAGATGATTGAAAAAATCGGTCAGGCGTTGATTCGGGGCTTTGTCATTATGTAAAAGTCCAAAAAGGCTGAGTTTCATTGTATTGAAATAAGCATCAAGCGCAGCTAAGAAAATCCCTCGTTTATCACCAAAAGCCGCATAAAGGCTGCCGGGCTGAAGACCGGTTGCATCCACTAGGTTTTTGACGGAAGTACCACTATAGCCTTGTAACCAGAATAACTGGATGGCTTGTTGCAGTACCTGTGTGCGGTCAAATGTTATAGGTCTGGCCATGAGAAAACTGAAAAGTTAAGTATTTGAGGATTATTATTGAACAAGTGTTCAATAAAAGCTATGCTTTGTTAGTTGTTGAATGTTCATTCAATAATGACAAGTCTCTATTTACCTAAATAAAGGATAAAATCATGCCACAGTGTTATCAATCTATTATCGTTAATGCACCGATAGAAAAAGTCTGGGATACCATCAAGGATTTTCATGACATGTCATGGGCAAGCCAAGTTATTGAAAAGTGTGTTTCCGTGGGAGATAAAAAGGGGACTGAAGTGGGTGCTATACGGATACTGAACGATGCTTTTCATGAAACATTGCTAGAAGTTAATGCGAATGAACATCGAATTCGTTATTCCATTGATGATGGCCCATCACCCGTTTCAGCCAGTGAAGTAAAAAATTATGTCGGCCAGATTCAGCTTAAGCCTGTTACTTTAGACGGTAATACATTCGTAGAATGGAGTTCAGCCTGGGAGTCTAGCTCTGAAGAGGCACGTGATTTTTGTCATCAAATTTATGTTGCCTTATTAAAGGCTTTGGCCGAGCAGGTATAACTAATGAAGCGTCCATCTAAGGTACAACTGTCATTATTCTTCATGCGTATCAGCATTTTTGTGGTGATGCTGATGTGGACGCTGGATAAATTTATCAATCCCAGTCATTCCGCTAAAGTGTTTGAAAAATTCTATTTTATTGCCGGTTTGGAAAGCATGGTAATGACCATAATAGGCTTGTTAGAGTTACTCATACTGACTGGTTTTGTCTTAGGCTTATATAAACGATTTTGCTACGGTACAGTGCTGGTTTTTCATACGATATCAACAGTAGCGTCGTTTCAACAATATTTATCACCGTTTGAAGGCCCTCATTTATTATTTTTTGCTGCCTGGCCTATGTTGGCCGGTTGTTTGATGCTTTATCTGCTAAGAGAAGACGATAGCTGGTTGGCTCTGCAAAAATAATTTTATATTTATACTTCCCCATTCTGTAAGGAATCGCTTGGTCACACGACCAACAGGCATCATTCATTGTGTTAAAGGAACCAAGCATGAAAAGATCTAAAGTTATACTGTTGTTGGTCATCGTGGCAGTGATAGCCGCTTTTTTTGTCTTTGATCTTCATCAATACCTGTCTTTAGAGACATTGAAGGCTCAACAAGCAACAATTGAGTCTTATCGTAGCGATCACTCTGTATTGGCGGTTGTTATTTACATGCTGGTTTATGTTTCTGTCACGGGTTTATCGTTGCCTGGTGCAACGATATTAACTTTAGCGGGCGGTGCGATATTTGGTGTGTTATGGGGGACGGTGATTATCTCCTTTGCTTCAACGATAGGTGCAACATTGGCTTTTCTTGCGGCACGGTTTTTATTCCGCGATGTTGTTAATTCACGTTTTGGTACACGACTAAAAGTCATAAATGAAGAGGTTGATCGTGATGGGGCTTTTTACTTGTTTACTTTGCGCCTAGTGCCGATTTTCCCTTTTTTTATGATTAACTTAACCATGGGGTTAACGGCACTCAGAGTCTGGACATTCTTTTGGGTCAGTCAGATTGGTATGCTGGCAGGTACTATTGTTTATGTTAATGCAGGAACTCAGCTAGCAAAAATAGAGTCACTATCAGGTATTTTATCGCCTGCCTTATTGGGATCATTTGTGTTATTAGGCATTTTTCCATTATTTGCTAAAAAAATCATCGAAACTATGAAAAAAGTACAAGTTTATAAACAATGGAAAAAACCGAAACAGTTTGATAATAACCTGATTGTGATAGGCGGTGGTTCTGGTGGGTTGGTCACCTCTTATATCGCCGCAGCGGTTAAAGCCAAAGTCACCTTAATTGAAAAACATAAAATGGGTGGTGATTGTCTAAATACGGGATGTGTACCTTCAAAAGCATTGATTCGTTCTGCGAAACATTTATCGCATATAAAACGCTCAGAAGAATTTGGTATTAAACAACCCAGTGTGTCGTTTGATTTTGCTGATGTGATGGAGCGCGTGCAAAATGTGATCAAAACAGTAGAGCCTCATGACTCGGTTGAACGTTATACCGAGCTAGGTGTTGATATTGTTGAAGGTGAAGCCAAAATCATTTCCCCGTGGGAAGTACAGGTAACAACAGCTGAAGGTGTTAAAACCCTAACCACACGTTCGATTGTGATTGCGGCTGGCGCACGTCCTTTTGTACCGCCTATACCAGGTCTTGATCAAGTTGATCCGCTTACCTCTGATAATGTATGGAACCTTAGAGAATTACCTAAACGTTTGCTAGTGTTGGGTGGTGGTCCTATCGGTTGCGAGCTAACGCAAAGCTTTGCTCGATTAGGCAGCCAGGTAACACAAGTTGAAATGCTTCCACGCATCATGATTCGTGAAGATCCAGACGTATCGGAAGCCGTAATGGCTCGGTTTAAAGATGAAGGTGTCGATATAAGGGTAGGCCACACGGCTAAGGAATTTATCATCGAAAATGGTGAGAAAATAATGATTGCCGAACATGAGGGGCAGTCAGTCAAAATTCCTTTTGATCAAGTGCTAGTAGCCATAGGCAGAGCAGCCAATATCAATGATTATGGTGTTGAAGAGTTGGGAATTACCTTATCACCAAGAAAAACCATAGCAATCAACGACTTTCAAGAAACCAATTACCCCAATATTTATGCCTGTGGTGATGTTGCAGGGCCATATCAATTTACGCATACCGCAGCGCATCAAGCTTGGTATGCTGCTGTTAATGCTTTGTTCGGTCAGTTTAAGCGATTCCGTACCGACTATTCAGTGATTCCATGGTCAACTTTTACTGATCCCGAAGTGGCAAGAGTCGGCTTAAATGAACAAGATGCTAAAGAACAAAACATAGCTTATGAAGTGGTTACTTATGGTATTGATGATCTCGATCGCGCAATTGCAGATAGTGAAGCGCATGGCTTTGTAAAAGTATTGACTCAACCAGGTAAGGATAAAATTTTGGGTGTCACTATTGTTGGTGAACACGCAGGGGACTTAATCGCTGAGTTTGTTTTGGCGATGAAACATGGTCTCGGTTTAAACAAGATTCTAGGTACTATCCATATTTATCCAACCATGGCTGAGGCCAATAAATATGTCACGGGTGTTTGGACAAAGAAACATG
>WTAG01000105.1 GCA_013139755.1 Methylomarinum sp.
GTGGCTACCCCAGCATCTACAATAATGAGCAATTTTTAAATGTAGACATAGTGAATGATCTTGGTGATTTATTTGATGAATTTTTTATTGATCTGACTGACATTGGTTCTGGATCTAAAGCAGAGCCAGACAAAGCACAAGTAATGACTCAATTTAAAAACGTCCTGAACGGGGATGAGAAAGCAGAGCAAAACCTTCACCAAATGGTGGCACTATCGACTAGAAACCAATATAGAAAAGGACTGTAAATAGCCCATGGGTGCATAAAACACAACTATGGAGACGGATCAAGCTGGCTACCTCTCCCCCTGAGGGCAGGTAGAACCCCATTTAATTCTAAATTGAATCAGCAATTATCTTAAGATATTCCTGGCTTGTTGAAGTGAATTTGGTATTATGGTTACAACAGTAAATATTAATATTTAGATCGATTCTTCAAAAATGTTTTCAATGAAGCAAAATGACATAGCAGGCACTTACATCGATCTTTTTTCAGGTTGCGGAGGCTTGTCGCTCGGATTAGGTAATGCTGGTTGGCAAGGTATATTTGCTGTTGAAAAAGACCCTATGGCATTCAAAACTTTCAAGCACAATTTAATTGATGGAAACTACGGTCACTTTGATTGGCCTGAATGGCTCCCTCAAAAAGCCACAACCATCGAAGTCCTCTTAGATGATTATAAAGAAGAACTTATTGGTCTTAATGGCAAAGTAGATCTAATTGCTGGTGGGCCACCCTGTCAGGGTTTCTCTCTAGCAGGGAAAAGAAACCCCAATGACCCAAGAAACAAGCTCTCAAATCAATATATTAAAATGGTTGAGTTGGTTGCTCCTAAATATATAGTGTTAGAAAATGTCCGAGGTTTTAATTCTAAATTTAAAGATGCAAAAGGTCAGAAAGGAAAAGTCCCACAATCTGAAATTGTTAAAGCGAAATTAGAAAAGCTTGGATATGAAGTATTCACTGATTATCTAAACAGCCAAAATTTTGGAGTCCCTCAACAGAGAACTCGTTTTATTATGATCGGAATTAGGAAAGACATCCTTCAGACAGAAGCTAATCCTTTTGATATTTTAGAAAAAATACGCCCACAGTTTATCAAAGATAAAGGCTTGCCTAATAAACCCGTAACGGTGAAACAAGCGATCCAAGATTTGGAGCATACTTCGGCGAATTTAGTTTATCACTCTGGTTCTGAAAAAAGTGGGTTTAAGAAACTTGATTATGAAAAACCTAAACGTCTCACTAAGTATCAAAAAGTGATGCGCCCGAATTTGAATGGTGATAAGCCTAATGGATTACGAATTCCAAGGCACAAAGATACAACCATCGCGAAATTCAAACTTATCCAAGAAATATGTACGCCTGGTATTTCAATAAATGATGAACAGAAAAAAATTATAGGTACAAAAAAGCAAGTCATTAGCGTCTTAGATTCCAAGAAACCTTCACGAACATTGACAACTCTTCCTGATGATATTCTTCATTATTCAGAACCTAGGATTCTAACGGTTAGAGAGAGTGCTAGAATTCAATCTTTTCCTGATGATTTTGCATTTCAAGGTAAGTATACAACGGGAGGAATGAGGAGAACCAAAGAGTGCCCTCGTTACACGCAGGTTGGGAATGCTGTGCCCCCCCTACTTGGTGAGGTGTTAGGCCGACTAATCATGGCTTTCAATTAAGAATAGAGGCTATAATTAAGATAGAAGATATTAGAATCCAACGTAGAGCTAATTCATATCTTCCAATATTGATTGAATGTTATTTTCATGGCTGACAATTGTTTTACAAATTCTATCAATATCACTGCGCCTATATTTATCCTGCCCATTTTTCAACATTGATTGGCCAGTAGTTCCACAGGTCGCTTCTTTTGCATGCGCGGCGGTATTTCTTAAATAAATTATCTCTTGCAGGTATCTGGCCAATATAGAATTTTGTTGAGGTGATAGATTTAAATCACTCTTTATCTTATCTAAAACTTTAAACAGGTTATTGCTCATCATTCGTTTTTGATTTAGAAGGTCATGAACTTGTAGTCTTTTTAATCTTGTTCGTGCTGAATTATTATATGGCTTAATTAGTCGTATGGCTTCATTCTTTACCAACTCTTTATTGTTTGTATTGATGGCACTATACTTACCAATTATCTGTTTGATCACGTGATCCATCTCGCATACTGAGTTAAGAATTAGTCCTCGAAGAGTACTGATCTTATGCGATCTATTGATGATATTCTCAATAACTGTATATGTATCCGCAGCTAAATTCGTACGCCCAACACAGTACACACCATCTACATTTTCGTTTGCTATAAATTGCCTTAAATCCTCAGCGCTTTTTTTGCCACTGTAAAATAGAATGTCTACCGAAGGTAGTTTAGCTCTAAATTTATTTGCAATATTTTCTCCGGTTGTATTATTTTCAAGCTCATAATCAATCAAAATAAGGTCAAAACTGTTTGATAAATCAATAGTGTCGGCTATTTTAGATAACAGGGCATTAAAATCCCCTTTTGTAACTTCGTCATAGACATCTTTTGTGACTAATGAAAAACCATTTTTTCTTCCAATTTTCCTTCTCAGAAGAGATGTAATATCATTCATTTCAGGATCATTAAAATTATCATCCACCCACGCTATATTAAAACTAGTTTTCATTATTTATCTCCACTAAAAATTTAGCATCATTACTTAAGGTTTTTAATAATTCAACTGACCCATTTAATTTCTTAAGCACCGATTTAATATGGTAAAGACCGATGCCAGATCCTTGGGTGCCACTATAGGCAAGATCAAAAATACGTGAAATATCAATCTCAGAACCAAGCCCTTTACCATCATCGCTTACGGTAATATTAAGAGCGTTACCTTTTATAGATATTTTAAAATTGATATGAGATGCTCTGGCTTTTTGAGCATTCGATATGAAATTGTCAATAATTATTGAAAACTCTAACGGTTTGAATGTCCTCGGAAACTCAATTCCTTCGTCAATATCTACAGTTACATCAATATTAAAAGCGTTGGGGTTAACAGAAACAAGTATATAGTCTTTTAAGAAGGCAACCATATCCTCAGTTATACCGTCTGATTGGTGTCGAAAGTTCGCTCTGGTTGCAAATTGTGAAGCTAGCAATATCTTTTGATTACTGAGGCTTATGCTTTGTAGTATTTGCAGTGCAACTGATCCATTGAAATGTTCATCATCTAGAGATATTCGCTCCAAAGCATCATTTACAGTATTTTTAATATTTGTTGCATCATAAATGACTTGGTGACTCAGGCCAATTACATCTTCTACGTCTACTTCTGTTAGGCTTTTTAGAAATAAGGATCTTTTTATTTCAGTTTCTAATTTTTCCTCGGCTAACTTTTGCGCCTCAAATGCAATTTTGGCTTTGGTATTTTCTTCGGCAGCCGTTTTTCGTGCTTCGAGAGAGGCGGCTTCAGCTTCTTTCTTTGCTTGCTCAAGTGCTGTATATTTTAATTCTGCTGATTTTACTTGATTGAGCAAATAGGTGTTTTTAGATGCCGTAGCAATTTGTTTTAGGTTTTTTATCGTGCTAGTGAAATCATTTGATTTTTCATCGATAATATCGACTAGTTCTTTATGATAATTAATGATTTCAATCTGATCATTACTAACTAACTTGTTAATTAAACCAATAACACCTATCCGTGATTTTTCCTTGTAGATGCCGGAACTATCTTCCTTGTCCTTATCTGTAACATCTTTAAAGGTAATTCCAACTACATAAGCTTCAAGCCTAACTAATGCATTTTTTTTGAAAAGATCTTCTAATTCCGAATAGGCTGCATTCTTTATTAATCCGCCATCACGGCTACTAGGTTCAATTAAAGCAGGGTTATTATCTAATATATTAATTTGGCCTAGTAGATCGCGAGACCCCAGAAAGCGCCACTGCCCCTGACTTTTTCTGTCTTCATAACCAAGCATGTCGTTGCCCCGAACACCATATGGCATGACCCTATATCCATTTTTAAATAAAAACACATGGCCAAAATCCAGTGCGGTTATGCCCATGAAACGAGTGAATCTGGTTTTAGCTGCTCTATTTAAAAAAGAGAGGTCGATGTTGATGGGGATGTCATTAATGTGTAGGAGGTCAGATTTTTCTTGGATTTCATAAATTAATTCACCACGATCTATTAGCTTAGTATGAATAGTTCCATTGCGAAGTTTTACTTCTATTCTTGTCGTACTAAGCCCTATGGCCTCGTATATGTTATTACTAATCAATCCATTAACTTTGCTGAATTCGGTGTCTGTTTTAGCATCTTCATTTATATACTCATTGGCATGAATTTCAATTTGAATATCTTTATTTTCTTCAAAAGGATTGATCAGTTGAGCGAGTTCTTTTTTTAAGCTTTGGAGTTTTTTGTAATCCCAGTTATTTCTGAGGCCTGAAATTTCAAGAATTGTATTAGCAGAGTTTAGCAAAGGCTTTAAGTGGTTAGGTAGATAATTTCCTGTAGTCCGTTTTACGCCAATGTTTTC
>WTAG01000060.1 GCA_013139755.1 Methylomarinum sp.
AAGCTAATGGATCATTATGTAAATCGATGCCATTGTCTTTTTTAAATTCGTCTGATAGGAAATCAATAATTCTTAAATCAAAATCTTCACCACCTAAGAATGTATCACCATTAGTGGCCAATACTTCAAACTGATGCTCACCTTCAATTTCTGCAATTTCGATAATAGACACATCAAATGTACCACCACCCAAGTCATAAACCGCAATGGTTGTATCACCTTTTGGTTTATCCATACCAAAAGCTAATGCAGCAGCTGTAGGCTCATTGATAATACGTTTTACATCTAAACCGGCAATACGACCAGCATCTTTAGTTGCTTGACGCTGTGAATCGTTAAAGTAAGCAGGTACTGTAATAACAGCTTCCGTTACTTCTTCACCCAAAAATGCTTCTGCATCTTTCTTCAATTTCATCAATACACGAGACGCAACTTCAGGGGATGCCATTTTCTTACCATGACACTCAACCCAGGCATCACCATTATCGGCTTCAACAATCTTGTAAGGCACCATTTTGATGTCTTTTTGCACTTCTTTATCTTTAAAGCGACGACCGATTAAACGCTTAATCGCAAACAATGTATTTTCAGGGTTAGTCACCGCTTGACGCTTGGCAGACTGACCTACTAAGACTTCATCATCACCACTAAAAGCGATAATAGATGGTGTAGTACGTGCACCTTCACTATTTTCAATTACACGAGAAGTTCCATTCTCCAAAACTGCCACACATGAATTTGTGGTTCCTAAATCGATTCCAATTATTTTAGCCATTAAATTCTCCAGATTTTTTAGTATTACTTTATTTGTCTATTAATATAAGGTTGTTTAAACTAATTTCAAGCCTGTTCATCTAAGTTTATTGAATCATCTTCTGATTTAGATGTCTCACCTGCCTTTGAAACAACAACCATCGCTGGACGAATTAAACGACCATTTAATATATAACCTTTTTGAAATACATTAAGCACTGTATTAGGCGCAACATCAGTACTAGGGTGCATAGTCATTGCCTGGTGTAATTCCGGGTTAAATGCTTCCCCTGTTGGGTCCAATGCTTCAATATTAAATTTTGCAAACACTGATTCAAACTGCTTGATAGTCAGCTCACTACCTTCTCTTAAAGTCACAACCTCAGGATCATTACTGGTAGACGCTTGAATACCCAGCTCCAAACTATCAATAACAACAAGCAATTCTTTAGCGAACTTCTCCAAGCCATATTTATGAGCATTTTCTAAATCTTTTTGCGTTCGTTTTTTTAAATTTTCCATTTCAGCCTGAGTACGAACGGCTTTATCCCAATTTTCTGCTGCTTTTTTTTCTGCTCGCTTCAGTTGCTTTTGAAGTTCTTCTATGGATACTTCATTCACTTGCTCTTCACTTTCAACACCCTCAAGCTCTACTTCTGCAGCTTCGGCTTCATCAGTATCAGTTTCGACTGCTTGCTCAAGCACCTCATCAATCAGTTCACTATCCGACTTACTTTCAGGTGTCCCCTGTTCATTGCTCATTCATAAACTCCACTATTCTACTTAATCAATGCTTTTTAACATGGGGACTTTCATTTAGGATTCAAGGCTGACCCTAATAATTTTGCCGTTACATCAACAAATGGAATGACTTTCTCATAGGCCATTCGGGTTGGACCTATCACACCCAACACTCCCACTGTTTCATTGTTTATCGCATAAGATGATGTCACCAAACTACAGCAATCAAATGCTTGATACCCTGACTCTTCACCAATATATATCTGTACACCATCCGCCACCAAACACTGATCCAACAAATGAATCACACCTTGCTTTTGGCTAAAAGCATCAAACAACTTCCTTAACTGCCCCATATCCGACAACTCATTAAAGCCCATCAAATTGGTTTCGCCAGACAGCACATAATCTTCTTTTGGCTGCTGTTCAAACGCCATCTGCGCCATGTTGACAGCATCAATCATCCCCTGGTCAACTTGTTTTTGATTCTGCTGCAACTCATTAAATACAGATTCTCGCACAGAAGATAAACTACGCCCAGAATAGACTGAATTCAAGTAATTTGCAGCCTGCACTAACTCAGCCTCAGTGAATTTTCTTGAGGTATTAATAATTTTATTATGTACCTCTTGCTCATTAGTGACAAAAATCACTAATACCCGCGTATTTGATAAGGCTAAAAATTCGATATGTCGCAAACTCAGCACTTCTCGTTTAGGCAGTGTAACAACCCCCGCCATCTGTGTAACCTCAGACAATAGTTTTGACGCTCGGTTAACCATATCAGCAGAATTTTCAGCCGTATTTAGCTCATTATTTAGTTGACTGACTGCTTTTAAATCCAAAGGTTTGACTGTAAGCAATGAATCAACAAAAAAACGATAACCACTCACTGTCGGTACTCGACCCGCCGATGTATGAGGAGAATGAATCAAACCAAGCGCCTCCAAATCTGCCATTACATTCCGAATGCTAGCTGGACTGAGCTTAACCCCTGCATTTTCTGACAATACCCGCGAGCCTACAGGCTGACCATCTTGAATATACCGCTCAACCAGTGTTTTTAACAGATGAAGCGAGCGTTCATTTAAACCCAGATTTTTTTTCACTGCTTTCCCATGGTGCGATCTACTCACATTAATTTATCCAACAATCTTGCTGAGAAAATTATCAGCAGATCTTTTTTTTGTCAATCTGAAGCTGTACTAAACTTAAAAGGCACTCAATGCATAATAAAAAGCATATTATTAAAAATTAAATAACGACAATAATAACTTAACATCTTCATTATTATTAGATTAACAAGACCAACTCCAAATGCATTCAAAAAAGCCTAAATATTAAGGTAGCCTATATACTTACAGTTATTAATTTCCCCTTATTTTCATAAGATATAACAGGTTAAACCATTAGATCTGCTACTCTAAATCCACGTACTTAAAGATCCCTATATTAAAAGATTTAATTTAAAAGTCACTTAGCTTAGTCTACAATAACCTTACTAATGTAATTGTATGCTTACAATCAAGCAGGGTATTAATACCTTTTCCAACTTCACTCTATGCTCTCAATAATTAAAAATATATTACTGTTATTTTTTTTAATGCTAAGCAATCATTGCTTTGCAAAGGAGAGCAAAGAAACACAACCCGCACCTCTTGTTGTCGTTGTTAACCAACAATTAAAACAAGACACCATTTCCAGACATGGTCTTAGTGCTATTTTTAAAATGCGCTTACACAAATGGAAAGATAACACGCCAGTCACTGTTTTTGTACTTGCTGACAACCAACCACTACATAAAGTCTTTTGCAAAACCATACTAAATGTGTTCCCCCACCAAATGCGTAGATCATGGGACAGGTTAGTCTTTAGCGGTTCGGGGCAAGCCCCAATTCAACTAGATAGCAAAGAAGAAATGATTAAAATGTTATCATCTACTTCTGGCTCTATTGGCTATTTAAGAACAAGTGACATCAAAGAAGGTATTAAAACCCTTCAGATTCAATCAGGACGAAACAATTAATATGAATTTCTTTAATCTCAAAAAAAACAAAAGATCTCTTGTATTTAGCTTAGCTTTTTTTGCCTATGCATTTACTGCATCAAATACTGCACAAGCAACTGAAGACTGGCTAGGCTTTAAGCTACCAAAATCAGTACAAATTCATGGATTCTTATCCCAAGGTTTTATCCACACCTCAGATAATAATCTATTCGGTCATAGTGACGACAGTATTTCAACCGATTTCCGCGAATTAGGTCTTAATGGTTCATGGCGAGTCATGCCTGAATTACAGTTAGCCTTACAGGTTGTCTGGAGAGATGCAGGACAGACCGACGAAGATGATTTACGGATTGATTATGGAGTTATTGATTACAACTTCTATTCTTCAGAGTCTACTTCATTAGGTATTAAAGCAGGCAGAGTTCCCACCCCCCTCGGCTTTTATAATGAAACTCGAGATATTGCTTCAACTAGACCCAGCATATTATTACCACAATCAATTTATTTTGACCGAAACAGAAATATGGCTTTATCTGCTGATGGAGGATATTTCTACGGTGAACAACGATCAGATTATGGCGACTTTTTATTTACTATAGGGGTAGTAAACCCACGTACCGACGACCCAAGCTTTAAAAATGCTATTGTAGGTAATGATAGGGGTGAAATGAAAGGTGATGCTTCATGGATAACCCGCCTGATCTATGAATGGCAAAGCGGGCTAGTTAGACTGGCTGTCACTTACGGTGATTTAAATGCTCATTACTCCCCTAACTCTGGGGCAACATTCTCAGCTGGTTCATTTAGGTTTAATCCACTTATCTTTTCCGCGCAATACAATGCAGAAAACTGGTCCTTAACATCCGAATATGCACACAGAAAAATGCGCCTAACAGATTTCGGCGCATTCCCTAATATAAAATCAACAGGAGAAAGCTTTTACATACAAGGCACATATAAACTTTCTCGTTATTTAGAAGCTCTAGCACGCTACGACCAACTTAGCGTGGATAAAAACGACAAGAATGGTGATAATTTCGCATCTAAATCTAACGCAACTAATTATTCGCGATTTGCTAAAGACTGGACTTTTGGCTTCAGGTCAAACATCACATCCTCTCTTTTAATCAGCGCAGAATATCACCGAATTAATGGTACAGCCTGGCTATCTAACTTAGAGAACACAACACCAACGACTCAACACTGGGATTTATACACTTTACTCATTTCGTATAATTTTTAACCCTATGATTTAGAATAATAAACTTAGCAGTTCTAACTAACCAGTTTTTAACTGCTTAAACATACTCCAACCTTCTCCCAAGTCAATTTCCATCAAATTTAATTCCATAGGAATACCTTGATTAAATTCAACATTTTTAGTTAATACAATTTTAGCATCCATTAGCCTCTGATAAGACCTGATATGTTTATTCATTAATGCACATAAACATATAGTACATCCAGCTTCTATCAACAATTCGAACGCCTTAGAAATTAAATCAACAATCAACATCCGACTGCCTCTGAAAGAAGAAATAGTAGCCAGTCGCCATGAGGATCCCAGATTATATGAGTCTGCTCTCCTATACTCATCAACCTCATTTTTAAACCAATTTTCTATATTCAACCCCACACTACTATCCACTGTTGCAGTAATAGTACCAATAATTTCACCTTTCAACTCTGCAATTACAATAATTGTGTTGGGATGATTATCTAAGTGAGGACACGTATTGATCATTCCATCACCTTGAGGCAGTATTTCCCCAGATAAAACAAACGCATCATGTGTCAACCGATAAATTTCATCCAACCGTGAATAATCACTTAAAACCGATACTGTATAATCTTTTTTCACAAGCTCTTCCCTTAACCCTCCCTTTATCTACTTTTTAAAAATAAGTTATAAGGTTAAATTAATCTATTCAAAATAAAGATCGAAACTCTGATTTAATAAAATAAATACATTTTGAGAGGGTAATTACTAAATACCATGCTTATCAAGCACTTTGACAACCTCTAAAACACGTCAATCAACTCGTTACACCAGAAGCATTAAACATAGGTACGTATTTTATTACAATGGAACTCATCCACGCCACGAACCATAAAACTAGCAAGCTTATCTATTGGAAATTCCAAATTGCCCGCTTGTGTTGAAAGATGATCAGTAGAAAAACCATCATATATTTTTACATCTGGAGTGGTGTACCGACCTCCTAGAGCAACGCGACTACGATCGGAATTATTACCGTAAGATGCATGGCAAACCATAGAGGAAAAAATAATCGCTTGCCCAGCTTTCATTGGATATGATTTTACCTCAAAACCATCAAATAACCATTCCAGATAATTTACTGCCTCTTTTAATATACAGTATGCTTTATGAAAAATATTAGGCGAAAACATTAATACCTTCAGATTACTGTACATTTCTTCATCGGTTTTATCTTTCATAAAATATGCGATATTATCCAAATACTCATAAATAAACTTTTCAAAACAGTCATGAGCATGGCTACCTGGTAAAAACTGCATACAGGCATTTGTTTCATCAACATCTTGTAACGCCACCCACGCAGTAAGCTGCCCCATTCTTGGATCCATACCAGATGGAAATTTTAATTTCTCTTTTTTCGAAGTTTCTTTAAATGCACTTGCCTGATGCCAAAAAGTACCTGTCTGCTCTGGCTTAATTTCAAAAATCTGAGATCGCCAGCACATTAGATTATTACCCAATAAACTTGCCAGCCTATCCGTAATTTCTTTTCTAGAAAAAAGGTCTCTATACTCTTTACAATTAAGCGCTTGCCAAGCACCGGCATAATTTAATGTCCAATTATTACTCTCTTTAAGCCTATGTTTAAACTCCTCACCTAATAGAAAATTATCTTCAAACTCATTTTCAAACATTTCATATGTTTTAGAATACAGCTGCTCTGCCTGCTCAGCAGAAATCACATCAAATGGCCCCACAATACCATCTCGTGTAAATTCATTTACCTCTTCAGCTGACAATGAAAACTCATTATGTATTGACTTGTCTTGCGCTTCTTTTCTTATTTGCAGAGGTTTAAGGTTTGGTGCATATTCTGTAGCAGGAGTGATTCTTTTTGTTTCCAAAACACCTCCCGTTATATCTATATATTTTCTATATAATTTAATACCTTCCATAACCTTGAGTAATTTTTCTTCTTCTTTATCAGCTAACTTATACGTTTTCTGCAATAAAGTAAGATCATCAAAGCTATCCAGCATTTTCTGTACGGTTATATTTGGCATAAATTTCCTTTTACTAATTTATCATATTCATTATCACTTTCAATGAAACTCCGGATAAGGCATAGGCTTCCCAATACCATACCCCTGTGCATAATCAACACCTATATCTGACAATACTTCAAGAATTTCATCATTCTCTACAAATTCAGCAATACTTTCAATATTCATACCCTGCCCAACTTCATTAATCGCATTAACAAACAAGCGATCTTCATGAGTATTGGAAAGGTTTTTAATAAACTCTCCATCTATTTTCAAATACTGTACTGGTAACCTTTTTAAGTAATTCATTGATGAAAAACCTACGCCAAAATCATCTAACGCAAACTTACCTCCTATTGCAGTGAATTGAGAAATAAAACTATTAGCCGATTTTAAGTTAGAGACAGCCTTCGTTTCAGTCACCTCAAAAATAAATTGTTCCGCCTTAACCCCATAACTCTCTAACAATGAAGTACAAATTTGAAATGCTTCAGGATTAGAAAGCAATTCACCTGACATATTAACAGACAAGACAATATTTAAACCTTTATCCATAAACTGTTTTTGATGCTGAAAAGCCATTTCCAGCACCATTTTATCGATATATTTAATTAACCCCGTTTGCTCAGCCACACAAATAAAAGGACCTGGCGGTATAATATCGCCATTCTCACCTACCATTCGTAACAAACATTCATAATGCGAGATACTCTTATCGGCTATGCGCATAATTGGTTGAAAATACAATACAAAACGCTCCTCCGCTAAAGCCTTTTCTATCTTTGACTTCCAGTTCACACGGTACTTCACTTCATCTCTGTCCAGGTCACTAGGTGATGCCAGACACCACATTCCCCTACCCAATTCCTTGGCCTTATACATAGCAATATCTACACTTGCCATTAAATCCTGCCCTGTATAGCCTTCTACGGGGAACATAAGCAAGCCCGCACTTATACTCACTTTGTGTAACACTTCACCCAGAACAACTTCCACATCCATTACCTGACTAAATACTTTATTAATCAGTGATTCAGCACCTTCCTGCGTAATCTGTGGCGATAACACTACAAATTCATCCCCCCCAAATCGAGCGATGATATCGGTCTTACGCACTGCCAGCTTTAATTGTTCAGCAATTTTTGATAATAACTGATCACCGACCTTGTGTCCGCTACTATCATTGATATATTTGAACTGGTCGACATCAAAAAAAATTAATGCGCAATTATGCTTAAACCTTTCCGCCTCAATAAGAACACGATGCAACTCATTGTCAAAACGACGCCGATTAAACAGCCCCGTTAAAGGGTCGTGATCAGCGAGCCAAGCCAACTTAGTTTCAACCGCACGCCTTTCTGTTAAATCTAACCCTACAACTAAAATCTCAGGCTCTGCATCAACATTATGAATCACCGTAAAAAACCATGAGATATAGAGTTTATCGCCTTTCAACGAGGACAGCGCACTATCATGCTTATAAGTGGAATATTTTTTATCAAGCAAATCAGGGATAACACCATCAAGTAAGTCTTCACTTTTATTATCGTAAATCAAATCAGTAAATAAGTATTTACTGACCAATACCTCTTCATCATAGCCAGTCAGTTTTTTACCATACTGATTAATTGAAAGTATTTGCCCTAATTGATCTAGCCTCATAATAATAACCTGGGCAGTATCCAGTATATTGGAAACAAAGTTACGTTCGTTTTGTAACTCATTACTACGCTCAAGCAATGTTAAATTTCTCTGCTCAACGTCACTATCAAGCTTAGTGAGTGTGGCAATCAAATGATGCGCTGCTGAATCTAACACATCAATTTCATCAGCCAGTAGCCTTCTCTCCTTTAATTCAGGAAGTGATTGCTCCACTTCGCTGTATTTTTTTTCCGCCAAGAGAGGTAACAAGTTAATAATTTTCTTTAATTTAGCCGTTGGCCTGATAAACAATAAGAAAAGTATAATCCCTGATAACAAAATACTCGACAATCCACTAACGACATACAAATCCACAGCGTTTTGTTTTTCTAATAACTCTTGAGTGATATTGTCAATAACAACCAATTTAGCCAGAGATGCATCATCCCCAAAAGGAATGATAAAAATATCATAAGTCTTATCATCAAAAACATAGGAAATGCTTTTGTCCGGGATAGCTTTGGGATAGCTACGTTGCAATGCTTCTAGCAAAGTGTAATTTTTAGAAAAGTTAGTTAATGCGGGGATTTTTAATGACCACAATGGCAAGCTTGATTGCTGTTGCTCATAAGGTGTATTGCTTGCCTTAATCAAAATACCAATATCTGCCTTGGTAATTTCTTTCATCTGCAAAACAATTTCATTAATACTTGATGCAAAAATAAAAACACCCGCAAACTCGCCATTATGCAAAAAAGGTATTGCATGATATTGAAAGCAATTAGTATCACAAACTATTTTATTATGTGACTGCTCATCATCAATAACATCTTTAAGCCATGTGGAAAGTAACGCTTGCCGATGAATTATCCCACCCCACTCACCTTTTAACTGCCCTACTGCATCAAAAAGAAAAATTGATTGAATATCTGATTCCAGCTCAATCTTGAACCAGTTATTATTAATAAGACGAGTAATTTCTGTTAAAGCCTTTTCTCTGGGAATATCCGCATTGATAAATGATGGGATCAACCAGCCCAATTCAGTTTCTTTTTGTTTTAATTGGGTAATAACGCTGGAAAAAGCCTGTTCATATTGTTGATGTCTACTATCAATTCTCTGCGCATGGTTCTTGTTATAAATATATTGACCCAACACAAATATACAGCCTGAAGCCAATACTGTTGATATTGTCACTGCAAACAGTGCCTTCCATATCAAACCAAACGAAATATTTTTTTTTATAAACTTCGACAAAGAATCACTCCATGAAATGATATAACAAACATACCCATAAATACTGCGCTAACAAAACTTAGCAGCTTTCTAAACAATTACAAGCAACAAAAAAATATCGCGACTATTTAAGGAGCCTCTGATCAAGTCATGAACTCGTACCTTATGCTCAGAATATCCAGCTTCTGCGTTAAAAATCTTCGCAATAGCCTGCTATTACGTGCGATTTTTGCCTTGAATCTAAATATACTGAACATAATTTACTTCGCCCAGACTTAATCAGAGGTTCCTTAAATCATACTTAATAGATGGGCTGAATATATGGAATAGGCTACATAACAAGTCTAATTAATCAAAAAAGATTAATTTTCTTTCGGTTTAAACACTCGCATTATTACCACAGCGATAATAGCCACAATGATTAAAACCATAACAATCATAAATGTAAAACCACTCGACTCAGGTTCGACTCCAACAGAAAAAGGCAGATGAGAATCCAACTTTTCCCCTTGATGTACGATAGTTACATGTGCTAAATAATCACCAGCACCATATTGACTAAAATCAACTTTGGCATCCATGCTACCTTTTTTAATTTTCTCAGGTTTTTGATAAAAAACACGTGTTGCTTCTGGCTCTTTTGTTATTTCAAATTCAACTGTGGTATTGCGTAACTTCTTGCCTTCATAATCGAATACCAAATGAGTCAACTCAACATCAGGTATATAATGACAATACCCTGTACCCCCTGTAGATTTTGGTGTATATGCTGAAAAATGAATCACCTCGCTACCGACTGAAAACCGGCAGGTATCCACTTCATTTTTTGCACCTCTATGCGCACTCGCAGTCGATGACAACATAAAACCCAAAAACAACACAGATACCAACATATAAAACTTGTCCACAGTATATCTATGTAATCTAGAAGATGAGTTTATAACCCTCAACACTTTCATTTCTTTCATTTTTCTTCCTCTCTTAAATACAGACTATCTAATAACACAACATAAAACACTGACAGCAAACTACGCT
>WTAG01000046.1 GCA_013139755.1 Methylomarinum sp.
TCCAGTTTAATTCGTTCAGTTTCATCGGCTAAGCCTAAAGTTGCTGATTATCCGTTTACAACTTTGCATCCTAACTTGGGTGTAGTTAGGGTTGGTGATTTACGTAGCTTTGTCATTGCTGATATTCCAGGTGTTATCGAAGGGGCAGCTGAAGGCGCAGGGTTAGGGTTGCAATTCTTAAAGCATCTTTCACGTACCGGTCTTTTGTTGCATATGATTGATGTAGTGCCTTATGAATCAATGGATACACCTGTTGAGGCGGCAAAAAAAATTACCAATGAAATTGAGAAATGGAGTGATGATTTAGCAAGCAAGCCTCGCTGGTTGGTATTGAATAAAATAGATCGATTATTAGATGAAGAGTCTGATGCGTATTGCAAAGCCATTGTAGATGAGCTGGCATGGGAAGGTCCTGTGTTCAAAATTTCGGCACTAAAAAAGCAAGGTACGCAAAACTTGATGTATGCCATTATGGATTTTCTGGATCAGCAAAGACAGCAGGATAAGGAAAGTGAGCAGGAATAACTTTTCTGATATCAATCGAATTGTTGTAAAAATAGGTAGCTCACTCCTGACAGCAGGAGGTAAGGGGCTAAATAAGCCAGCTATTGCCGAGTGGGTTGCTCAAATGGCAGGCATCAGTTTGCAAGGCAAGGATGTTTTACTGGTTTCATCGGGTTCGGTTGCAGAAGGTATTTGTCGTTTAGGATTAACTGAGCGGCCAAAAACCTTGCATGAACTTCAGGCAGCAGCTTCTGTTGGCCAAATGGGCTTGGTAAAAACCTTTGAAGATAATTTCCAGAAACATAATCTCCATTCCGCTCAAGTATTGTTGACGCATGATGATCTATCGGATCGTCAGCGATATTTAAATGCAAGAAGTACACTGTTAACACTGCTAGATTTTGGTGTTGTCCCTGTTATTAATGAAAATGACGCAGTGGCAACCGATGAAATTCGCTTCGGTGACAATGATACTTTGGCCGCATTGGTCGCTAATTTGGTTGAAGCCGAATTGTTAATTATATTGACCGATCAAGCGGGTTTATTGGATTCTGATCCAGGTATTAATCCCAATGCCGAATTAATTTCAAGTGCCAGTGTTGATGATCCGTTGTTAGATCGGGTTGCTGGAGAGAGTCGAAGTGGTCTTGGTCGAGGGGGCATGTACACAAAGGTTCGTGCGGCTAGATTGGCGGCGCGTTCAGGTGCTGCAACAGTGATTGTTTCGGGAGCAGAGCTAGGTGTTATTGATAGAGTTATTTCTGGTGAGCAAATTGGAACCTACTTAGTACCCGATATTGCACCGTTAGCAGCTAGAAAGCAGTGGCTTGCAGGGCAGTTGCAGATTAAAGGGCAATTAATTCTTGATCAAGGGGCTGTCAATATTTTAATAAGTGCAGGAAAAAGCTTGTTAGCAGTTGGTGTTAAGTCGGTTGTTGGTGAGTTTGATCGAGGTGATTTGGTTTCCTGCATAACCGAAAATGGAAAAGAAATCGCTAGGGGCTTGGTCAATTACAACTCTAGAGAAGCAGAAAAAATAACCGGAAAAGTAAGCACAGAATTTGAAGAAATATTAGGCTACGCAGATGATGCAGAACTTATCCACAGGGACAACTTAGTGCTTGTGTAGGTTTGATCGGCGACGGCGTAATTCGACAGCTAGTAGTGAGGAGGGGTAACTGACGGAATGTGCAGGCGCTTTTCCATCCTATAGTTGTTGTTTTGAGTTGTTTTAATTTGCACTACGCATAAAAAAGGCCGAGATGCTTTAAGCATCTCGGCCTTTTTTATGGAATTATTTAATCTTAAGCTATTTCGCGAACTTTTGAGTTCAATCTGCTTTTGCTGCGAGCAGCTCTGTTTTTATGGATAAGACCTTTAGTAACAGCAGAATCAAGAACGGAAACAACTGTTTTAAATGCTTCTTGAGCTGAAGCTTTGTCGCCAGAATCAACGGCTGCGATTACTTTTTTTACAAAAGTACGCATGTTACTGCGTTGTCCTGCGTTGCGTATACGGCTTTTTTCTGCCTGACGCGCTCTTTTTTTAGCTTGTGCTGTATTTGCCATATTACAAATTTATTCTGTGTTAAATAAGAACCGCGTATTATCTGGGTAAATGCTATGATTGTCAACATTATTTAACGGATAAGATAAAGACATTGAGCCGACAACTTTTTAAATCAACCGCTATCGTCAGTAGCATGACGATGATATCACGTATTCTCGGGTTTATTCGGGATATGATGTTTGCCCGAATATTTGGAATTGATTCAGGAACAGATGCTTTTTTTGTTGCTTTTAAAATACCTAACTTTTTACGTCGGTTGTTTGCTGAGGGGGCTTTTTCGCAAGCTTTTGTGCCCGTGTTGTCTGATTATAAAGAACAAGGCAGTCAGCAGGCGCTTAAATTATTTATTGATAGAACCGCAGGCACGCTGGCTTTAATTTTATTGCTGGTGACAATTGTGGGTGTTATTGCTGCCCCTGTTTTAATTACCTTGTTAGCTCCCGGGTTTATTGGTGAAGGGAAGCAATATGATTTAGCAGTGCAAATGCTGCGTATCACTTTTCCTTATCTGTTTTTTATTTCGTTGGTGGCTTTTGCCGGAGGGATTTTAAATTCTCATGGTAAGTTTGCAGTACCAGCTTTTACGCCGGTGTTTTTAAATCTTTGTATGATTGCTGCGGCAATTTGGCTTTCGCCATTGATGGCAGACCCCATTGTCGCGCTGGCTTGGGGGGTTTTTGCTGCGGGTATAGTACAGTTGTTATTCCAAATTCCAGCATTATCGCGGTTGGGTTTATTGCCTAAGCCAAGGCTTGGCTTTAAAGATTCGGGTGTTAAACGGATTTTAAAGCTGATGTTACCTGCCATATTTGGGGTGTCTGTTACCCAGATCAATTTATTGTTAGATACTTTAATTGCTTCATTTCTTGCCGCAGGTAGTGTTTCCTGGTTGTATTATTCGGATCGATTGGTTGAGTTTCCATTAGGTATTTTTGGCATTGCGTTGGCAACGGTTATTTTACCCGGCTTATCTAAGAATCATGCTGCGGATAATCCGGTTGAATTTTCCAGATCATTGGATTGGGCTTTGCGTTTGGTTTTATTGATAGGAATGCCTGCATCCGTTGGTTTATTGGTTTTGGCAGAGCCGATGCTTTCTACACTGTTTCAATACGAAGCATTTAGCGCGCAAGATGTGCAATTGGCGGGTAAAAGTCTAATGGCATATTCAATAGGTTTACTGGGCTTTATTTTAGTTAAAGTGTTGGTGCCAGGGTTTTCCTCAAGAAAGGATATGAAAACACCGGTGAGATTTGGTATTTATGCCATGTTTGCCAATATGGGTTTAAATATTGCGTTGGTTTTTCCTTTGGCGCATGCTGGGTTGGCATTAGCAACCTCTTTGGGGGCTTTTTTTAATGCATCACTTTTGTTGACTAAGTTATTAAAAGACAAAATCTATAACCCCGGTAAAAATTGGGCGAACTTCATTGTTAAGATTGTTTTTGCTAATGAAGTGATGGCTTTGTTTTTATATGTTGGGGTGGATAGTAAGCAATGGTTTGATTGGTCAGCATTTGAGAGGATCATTAGTCTTGGAATGTGGATTGTTTTAGGTGCTTTGGTTTATGCTCTTTCGTTGTTGTTGGTGGGTGTTAGGCCAGCAAATATAATGAGTAAATAACGGTTTTTTTGGTTGGCTGATTGTGTAAAGGTATCTTCAAAAAAGGGAGGAGCCTTATTTAATGCTAAACTAAGCTTATATGTTGAGTAACATCGTTGACTGGAATGTAGGGTGTTGATTTAAAGGTTATTGTGAGAAGACATAAGTTGTGTGCTTATTTGTTTCTAGTTAAGCATATTGGTAAGTATTTTTTATGAAAACAGAAATGCAGCTGCTATATAAGCAGGGTGATAAAGTCATGTTGGCAGTTATTTAGTTTAAATGCAGTTAATGTCGTGTTCAATGGTCGAGAGTATGTGCACGAAGCTGTAGAATAGGCATTTCGTACCAGTGAAGCATTCGGTTAGGTGAAAGGTTTTCTAGCTAAATATTTCAGTAGCGCAGATATAGATATAAAATTTGCCGCTCTAAAGACAAATGTTTTATAAAACATGGAAATGAATGGGTCTCTCAGTGAATTTAGGTATAGGTTGATGCTAAAATGGATGGTTTTAACTGTTATGGCTATCTATGTATTTGATTAGGGGGTTAACCCACCTGAAACCATTAGAAAATGGTTGTGTGCTAAGCATCGGGAATTTTGATGGTGTTCATACGGGGCATAGTAAAGTTATAGAAAAATTAGCCAGACAAGGCAAAGAAATGAACCTGCCAGTTGTGGTGATGATGTTTGAACCGCAGCCTTTAGAGTTTTTTCTGGGGGAGAATGCACCATCCCGGTTAATGCGATTGCGGGAAAAAGTGATTCAGTTAAAGACACTACCTGTTGATAAGTTGCTGGTGGTTAAATTTAATAAAACCTTTGCGGACTATCACGCAGATGATTTTATTGTAGAGCTTTTGGTTAATAGATTGAATGTAAAGCATTTGGTGGTAGGGGATGATTTTCATTTTGGCAAAGCGCGTTGTGGAAACTTCGCCATGCTAAAAGAAAAAGGCCTACAGTTTGGTTTTAAGGTTGAAGATACTCATTCGCATTTTGTTGACGGGCACCGTGTTAGTAGTACCTTGGTTAGGGATGCTTTAGGTGTCGGTGATTTAGCAACAGCCAAATTAATGTTGGGGCGCGACTATTCTGTTTGTGGTCGAGTTGCTCACGGTCATAAGCGGGGGAGAACCATTGGTTTTCCGACAGCTAATATACAAATGTTTAGAAAAAACACGCCCATAGCGGGTGTGTTTGCCGTCACTATGACAGGCATTGATAACAAAGAGATACAAGGTATTGCCAATGTAGGAACACGTCCTACTGTTGGTGGTGGAGAAAAGGTCATTTTAGAAACCCATCTATTTGACTTTGATAAGGAAATATACGGACATTATGTGGAAGTACATTTTAAACAAAAAATTAGAAATGAAATTCGTTTTCAATCTTTTGATGAGCTTAAACAACAAATAGAAAAAGATATTACGACTGCAAAACAGTTTTTTGCTGATTAAGTAACCTCCATTGATCCCTCTTTTGAATAAAGAGACTAAACAGTTACATTTTTTGCACATTTACAAAATTAATCGCTTACGAAGCTAGAAATATGGAATATAAAAAGACACTTAATTTACCTAAAACAGCTTTTCCAATGAAAGGGAACTTGGCTCAACGTGAGCCAGAGCGTTTAAAAAAATGGAATGAAGCAGATTTATACCAGCAAATTAGGGATGAATTTGCCGGTAAACCCAAGTTCATTTTGCATGACGGCCCTCCTTACGCCAATGGCGCGATTCATATTGGTCATGCTGTAAATAAAGTATTAAAAGATATTATCCTTAAATCAAAATCGCTTAGTGGTTTTGATGCGCCTTATGTGCCTGGCTGGGATTGTCACGGCTTACCGATTGAATTAATGGTGGAAAAGAAAATCGGTAAAGCAGGAGTTAAAGTCTCTCCCGCTGTATTTCGTAAAGAATGTCGTAAATACGCAGAAAAACAAGTTAAAGCTCAGAAAGAAGAATTTATTCGTTTAGGTATTTTTGGTGAGTGGGATAACCCTTACTTAACCATGAATTTTGATGTTGAAGCGGATATTGTTCGTTCTTTAGGGAAAATTGCCAGCAAAGGTCATTTAAGCCAAGGTTCTAAACCTGTGCATTGGTGTACCGATTGTGGTTCTGCATTGGCCGAAGCTGAAGTGGAATATGAAGATAAGCATTCACTAGCGATTGACGTAAAATTTAATGTAATAGATGAAGCGGCTTTTATGGCAGCTTGTCATCATGCGCCAGAGCATGAAGGTCAAGGGCCTTTATCAGTAGTGATTTGGACCACAACACCTTGGACATTACCCGCTAACCAAGCGGTATCTCTAAATCCAGAGTTAGAGTATGCGGTTGTTCAGTGTGAGATTGATGGTAAATCACAACGATTAGTGGTTGCTGAAGTGTTATTAAAAGATGCCATGTTACGTTATGGCGCAGGTGAACATCATGTCATCGGCTATTGTAAAGGTAGTGCTTTAGATAAACATTTATTGCAACATCCATTTTATGCTGACCGCCAAGTCCCTATTATTTTAGGTGATCATGTGACAACTGATGCAGGTACAGGCGCGGTACATACTGCACCAGGACATGGTCAAGACGATTACGTGGTCGGGGTTAGAAATGGTCTGCCAATTGATAATCCTGTTGATAGCAATGGCGTATTTTTACCTAGCACTCCTATTTTTGCTGGTGAGCATGTATTTAATGCCAATGAACACGTTATTGAAGTTTTAAAAGAAAATGATGCATTAGCACATCATGTGGCAATTTTTCATAGTTATCCACATTGCTGGAGACATAAAACACCGATTATTTTTAGAGCGACACCTCAGTGGTTTATCTCTATGGATAAAAACAAACTGCGTGAGCAGGCGTTAAATGAAGTCAAACGCGTGCAATGGATTCCTGATTGGGGTCAAGCGCGTATTGAAGGTATGATTGATGGTCGTCCTGACTGGTGTATTTCTCGTCAACGTACATGGGGTGTACCGATTGCATTATTTGTGCATAAAGAATCGGGTGAATTACACCCGCGTACTGCTGAATTAATTGAGCAAGTGGCGCAACGTATAGAAGAAAAAGGCATTGAAGCGTGGTTTGAGTTAGACGCTTCTGAGCTGATTGGTGACGATGCAGCACATTACGACAAAATGCAAGATACCTTAGATGTCTGGTTTGATTCGGGTGTGACTCATGCTGCTGTATTAGATCGTAGAGAGCAATTAAATTTCCCTGCAGATTTATACTTAGAAGGTTCTGATCAACATAGAGGTTGGTTCCAGTCATCATTATTAACATCGGTAGCGATGAATGATGTTGCGCCTTATAAAGCGGTATTAACACACGGCTTTACAGTGGATGCAGATGGCAAGAAAATGTCTAAATCCAAGGGTAATGTGGTTGCTCCGCAAAGCATTATGAAAAATCTAGGGGCAGATGTACTAAGATTATGGGTATCGGCTACAGATTACCGTGGTGAGATGAATGTCTCTGATGAAATTTTAAAACGTACTTCAGATGGTTATCGTCGATTAAGAAATACCGCACGTTTCTTGTTATCTAATTTAGATGGTTTTGATCCGGCAACTGATTTGGTTGCAGCAAAAGATATGCTGCCCTTAGACCGTTGGGTGGTTGATAGAGCGCATCAATTACAAACTGATGTGATTGCTGCTTATGAAGACTATCATTTTCAGCATGTGTACCAAAAAGTACATCATTTCTGTGCAATGGATCTAGGTAGTTTCTATTTGGATATTATTAAAGATCGTCAATATACAGCCAAACCAGATGGTTTAGCGCGACGTTCTGCGCAAACAGCGATGTATCATGTGATTGAAGCATTGGCGCGTTGGTTAGCACCAATTACCAGTTACACTGCAGATGAAATTTGGCAATATATCCCTGGTGAACGCAGAGATTCTATTTTCTTAACTACTTGGTATGACGGTTTATTTGAGCTTGATGCCGATACTAAAATGGATAGGGCGTTTTGGAATCAGATCATGCAGGTGCGTACCGCAGTGAGTAAAGAAATTGAGCAAGTCCGCTCAAAAGGTGAGGTTGGGTCATCGCTTAATGCAGAAGTTGAGTTGTACTGTAATGAAGCCTATTTTTCTTCACTGAACTTGTTATCAACAGAGCTGCATTTTATCTTTATTACCTCAGCGGCTTCATTGGCAGATGAAAAATTCTGTCCAGAAGATGCTATTCAAACTGAAATAGAAGGTATTCGTCTTAAAGTGACAGCATCTGAGCAAGAAAAATGTACTCGTTGTTGGCATCATCGTCATGATGTGGGCGAGCATAAGGAACATCCTGAGCTTTGTGGGCGTTGCGTGGAAAATATTGATGGCGCAGGTGAAGTCAGACACTTTGCGTAAAGGGTTTATGTAACACCTTAATTCTATACAGGTAAAAGCAACAACACACAAAGGCACAGAGAGCTGCGATTGTTTTCTCTTCTTCGTGGCTTAGTGGCTTTGTGTGTTGTTTGTATTTGTAGATAATGAGAAGTTACATGTTTGTCAAAATAACAAAAATGGGTTGCTAGGTTATAAAATGCTTAAATGGTTATGGTTGTCTCTTATTGCACTGGTGCTTGATCAGTGGAGCAAAATTGCGGTAGATGGTTCCATGCGTCTTTATGAGTCTATTGCTGTAATACCCTATTTCAACCTGACCTATGTTCACAATACAGGCGCAGCATTTAGCTTTTTAAGTGAAGCGGGTGGTTGGCAGCGCTGGTTTTTTGCTGCAATGGCATTAATTATTAGCACTGTATTGATTGTCTGGTTATATCGATTAAAAAAACATGAGACTTTGTTGGCGATTGCATTAGCTTTAGTTTTAGGTGGCGCAATCGGTAATTTAATAGACCGTTTAGCTTATGGTTATGTGATTGACTTTTTAGATGTGTATTACCAATCTTGGCATTGGCCTGCATTTAATGTTGCAGATATGGCTATTTCTCTAGGTGTATTTTTAATGATACTAGAAAGTCTAGGGGTAGGAGCAAACTCAGCAGAGATTGATAATGAATAAGTTCGGTTATTCTTTGGCCATATTTACAGTTGCTTATTCTGTTAATGTGCTTGCAGAAGAGCAAGCTTCGGCGGATAGTTTTTTTCTGGATGATGCACCCGTTGTGTTGTCGGCAACACGATTAAAACAGTCTTTAGCTGATGCGCCAGCAGCCATCACGGTGATTGATAAAGCCATGATAAGAGCCAGTGGCGCTAAGGAAATAGTTGAACTCTTTCGTTTAGTACCTGGCATGCAAGTTGGCTATAAACGTAATCAACTTCCATCGACGACATATCATGGAATGAGTGATGAGTTTGCTAGAGGTATGCAAGTTTTGGTTGATGGACAATCTATATATCTTGCCAGTTTTGGAGGCTTATATTGGATTGATTACCCGGTATTAATTGAAGATATTGAACGCATCGAAGTGATACGAGGGCCTGCCGCTTCAACTTATGGCCCTAATGCTTTTTTAGGGGTTATTAATATAATAACTTCGCACACTTCGCAAACCCAGGGAGCTCAAGCTGATTTTCGCGCAGGTGGAGGTGATTATTATCGTGGTGTAGCGAGGTATGGCGGAAAATTAGATGATTTAGGCTACCACTTTAGTTTTTCTCATAACGAGAAAGATAGCCTGGAAAATGCAGTGAATGACCAGTCTATTAATTTGTTTACTAGTCGTTTTGATTACCAATTATCAAACAAAGATACCCTGCAATATAATTTGGGCTTTAGTCAAGGCAAGCGCCATATGGGGATTGAAAATGACCTCAATGACCCTTTTCGTTATGAACGTAGCATGCAAGTAAGTCAAAATTTAACCTGGGAGCATCATTTTGGTACGGGTGAACAATTAGCGATGCATTTAACTCATAATCATCATGAAATGGATGATGATTTTGTGACGGATGGTGTCCCTGTCAGTAATGATCAGCTTGCTGATCGAATTGATTTTGAATTGCAGCATACCTTTTCGCCTTTTGAAAACACCCGAATGGTCTGGGGGTTAGGAAGTCGTTTAGATAGAATGCGGATTCCTATTTGGGTGGGCGATGATGAAAAAAGTAATGTGCTTTATCGTACTTTTGCCAATATAGAATGGAAATTTCTTGATGATTTTAGTTTGAACCTTGGTGCTTTAATTGAAAAGAATTCGTACACTGATTTTGATTTTTCTCCTAAGATTGCATTAAATTACCAGTGGACAAATTTGAATAGTTTTAGAGTAATGGCTTCGCGTGCTTCTCATATGCCTACATTGGGGGAGCAAAATTTAGATTTTGGAGAGCCCGTGAAAACATTACTGAATGTGCGAGTAAAAACGTCTCGGACACTGAGTCCTGTTGAGGTGTTTACTTACGAAGGTGGTTATCATGGGCAGTTTTTAAATAAACAATTAGTTGCTGATGTAAAAATAGCCTATCAGCGTTTTGAGCAGCTGACCCAACCCGTATTTGGGTATTTAGATGCCAATAACAATGCCATACTTGATTATGATACGACGGATGTTGCTAATACTTTAAATTATGAAGTACAACTCGATTATAAACCGAGTACTAAAGCTTTAGTTCATGCGGGTTATTCCTGGATTAATATTAATCATAAAGGGGGGCTGCATAATTATGCTAAGTCTGCACCGCATCATTCAGCTAATTTCTTGGCATCATATATATTTCCCAGGCAGTGGGAAGCCAGTTTAGCTTATTACTATCGTAGTGAAATGCAGTATTTACGTTCTGATGTTATAGATCAGTATCAACGACTAGATTTTATTTTACGAAAAAGTATTAATTTGACTGCAAGACAAAAAGTTGAACTTTCTTTTATACATCAGAATAATTTAGGATCAAAAGATGAGTTTTTGCAGGGAGATCGCTTAACTGATCGTAGCTTTATCGAAGTTTCTTATCAGTATGATTAATCTTCTAAAGCAGATAGTAAAGTCTGCCAATTAAAGCTCTCCCCAGGATCGGTTTTTCTGCCTGGTGCTATATCACTATGCCCAGCGATGTTCTCTTTAGATAGCGATGGGTAATTTTCCAGCAATGCTTTGCTAACTAAGGCAAGCTGTTGATATTGTTTGTCTGTATAAGCTTGTGTTTCAGAGCCTTCTAACTCAATTCCAATTGAGAAATCATTGCATTTTTCTCGGCCTTTATACTCAGATATTCCCGCATGCCAAGCCCGTTTATTAAAGGGTACATATTGCACAATTTCCCCTGTACGCTTAATTAACAGATGTGACGATACTTGTAATTGATGAATCTCTTTAAAGTAAGGATGCTGGTCTGGATTGAGTTGATTGCAAAACAATTGGTCGATATAGCCGCCACCAAACTGTTCTGGAGGTAGGCTAATGCAATGCACCACAATGAGTGATATGTCCTCTGTTACAGGCCGCTCATCACAATTAGGTGAAGGTATTCTTGTGGAGTGGCTTAGCCAGTGATTCTCAATTCTCATTTAATGGGCGACTCAGGCAAATACTTTACAATCAATTAGAAAAAATACTGGTATTATTTATTCCAAAATTTAAAGAGTGGGAGTATTTTACCAATAATGAGCAAGCAACCAACGATTACTGAAATAAAAAATTTTCTTAATGAAGATATTGGCAGTGGAGATATAACGGCCAGTATCATTTCAAATGATCGACAAGCTAAAGCAACGGTAATAACCAGAGAGCCAATGGTATTGTGCGGACAAGCATGGTTTGATGCCGTGTTTAAAGCGCTTAATTCAGATATCAGTATCCATTGGTTTTTTGCTGATGGTGATTCTGTTGCAGAAAACACTGTTTTATGTGAATTAAAGGGTGCGGCTAAAGATTTGTTAACCGGTGAGCGTACGGCATTAAATTTGTTGCAGACCTTATCTGCAACAGCATCTGTTGCAAAATGCTATGCAGATGCCGTTTTGGGTACTCCATGCAAGGTTCTGGATACACGAAAAACGATTCCCGGCTTAAGAAATGCCCAAAAATATGCGGTGACTTGCGGTGGCTGTGTAAATCATCGGACAGGGCTTTATGATGGCGTATTAATTAAAGAAAATCATATTATAGCGGCGGGGTCTATTGCCCTGGCCATTAGTTCGGCCAGAAAAATAACTGATGTCCTGGTCGAGGTTGAGGTTGAGTCACTGGATGAATATCAACAAGCTTTAGCAGCGAAGCCTGACCGTATTATGCTGGATAATTTTTCTCTTGCAGAAATGGTACAAGCGGTTAATCTTAATAAAGGCAATATTGAGCTGGAGGCTTCGGGAGACATCACCTTAGAGAATATCCGTAAAATAGCCGAAACTGGGGTTGATTACATTTCTATCGGCGCATTAACGAAACATGTTAATGCGATTAATTTATCAATGCGAATTACCATGGAATAATGAACATGACAGATAATGCCAGTGCCATTTTTAAGCATATCACGCAAGGCGTGTATGTTATCAGTGTGAATAATGGGCAGGAGAGAAATGCTTTTACTGCTGCTTGGGTGATGCAAGTTTCCTATGACCCTTTGCTGATCTGTTTTAGCATTAATCCAGAGCACCATTCTTATGCTTTGTTACAAGAGGGCGCTGCTTGTTGTATTAGCGTGTTAAATGATGAGCAGTATATAGAAGCAGAACATTTTGGGCAGTCTTATAGTAAAGATAAGATGTCGGGATTCACCTGGCTAGAAACAACAACGGGAGCTCCTGCACTGTCAGATAGTCTGGCATATTTTGATTGTCAGATTGATCACTATTCAGACGCTGGAGACCATAAATTAGTGATTTGTCGTGTGCTGGATGCGGCTATTTTAAATGAAGGTCAGCCTATGCTGTATAGCGATACTGGTGATATGGATGGTAGTAGTGAACTGCTGTAATACCGCTATATTTAGATTGGCTAAAGCAATAGTTTAGTCGAGGTCTGTTTCCATAAAAAGCACCATTTTTGCTCTTGATAAGCACGTTCTTGGTGCGTCCTTAAAGCTACATTTATTACTTTGTTAAAAGTCATTTTATTAAGGCTTGAAACATCCTAGCATGATAAGATTGGTGGCTTATTAACCATCTATCAAGAGAACAAAATGAAAGCAAATATTGGATTAATCGGGCTTGCTGTAATGGGGCAAAATCTGGTTCTGAATATGAATGACAATGGATATAAAGTTGCCGTTTTTAATCGTACGACCAGTAAAGTTGATGAATTCATGGAAGGGCCAGCTAAAGGCACCGAGATTGTTGGTACTCATACTCTTGAAGAATTAGTTGACAGCCTGGAAGCACCGCGCAAAGTGATGTTGATGGTAAAAGCAGGTGAAGTGGTTGATTTATGGATTGAAAAGCTACTGCCTTTATTGTCTGCGGGCGATATTATTATAGATGGTGGTAATTCACTGTATACCGATTCAAATCGTCGTACAGACTACCTTAGAGAAAAA
>WTAG01000192.1 GCA_013139755.1 Methylomarinum sp.
CTATAATTTATTAATCGTACCTAAATGATCAATTTTAAACTAAAATTTAACAGTCTGTTTGAATAAACCAGATTTTATTTATTTTAATTTAAACACCGCTAAAATCCCTTTGCCTGCTTATAGACTCAACTAAACTGTTAATACAGCAACATAAGTGCCGAATAAAAAAATATTCTGGTACGACATTTTTCCAAACAAAAAACGGATAAAAAACTTAAGGGTTCTATTGCTTATTTACTAGCTATGCTATCATTGTCGGTTTATTATTAATTGGGCACATAAGATGGCAAAAGAAGATCAAATTGAAATGGATGGGAAGGTTATTGATACTCTCCCTAATACTATGTTCCGTGTAGAATTAGAAAACGGTCATATTGTAACTGCACACATTTCAGGAAAAATGCGTAAACATTATATTCGTATTTTGACTGGTGATAAGGTTAAAGTTGAAATGACACCTTATGATTTATCTAAAGGTCGTATTACATTCCGCATGCGCTAATATTATTCCCACTACCTAGGCTGTTTAAAACCCAGGTCAGCGGGAATAGCGCAAGCTTTATTCTTTTTCAGCAATAACCAGATCTTTAGTCTCTATTGAGAAGGCAAGCTCTTTGTCTTTTACATAGATACGCACATGACCACCCTTCGTTAATTTTCCAAACAATAGATCGTTAGCCAAGGGTTTCTTGATTTTATCTTGAATTAAACGAGCCATAGGTCTAGCCCCCATCTTAGGGTCGCAACCGTTTTCAGCTAGCCATAATCTTGCTTCTGATTCTAACGATAAAGTGACATTTTTATCTGCAAGCAAGTGCTCTAATTCAAAAATAAACTTATCAACGACGCTACCGACAATTGAGATATCCAAAGGCTTGAATTGAACAATTGCATCTAGTCTATTTCTAAATTCAGGTGAAAAATCTCTTTCTATTACTTTCATACTATCAGATGCATGGTCTTGCTGAGTAAAGCCAATCGAAGAACGACTACCCTCTTCTGCGCCTGCATTAGTTGTCATCACAAGAATAATGTTACGAAAATCGGCTTTTCTACCATTATTATCAGTTAATGAACCATGATCCATAACTTGTAACAACAAATTAAACACATCAGGATGTGCCTTTTCAATTTCATCTAACAACAATACCGCATGAGGTTGCTTCGTCACTGCTTCCGTTAGTAATCCACCTTGATCAAACCCTACATACCCAGGTGGCGCACCAATTAAACGTGACACGGTATGACGCTCCATGTATTCAGACATATCAAAACGAATAAGCTCAACGCCCATCACCTTTGCAAGCTGTCGTGTTACTTCTGTTTTACCAACACCGGTAGGTCCAGAGAACAAGAAAGAACCAATGGTTTTCGAAATATCTCTTAATCCTGCACGGGACAATTTAATCGCAGATGTTAATTCAGAGATCGCCTCATCCTGTCCAAAAACCAGCATTTTCAGGTTCTTTTCCATACCTTCCAGTTTGTCTTTATCGCTGCTAGAAATGGACTTTTCAGGAATTCTGGCTATTTTAGCGATAATTTCTTCTATTTCACTTATATCAATAACTTCTTTACGCTCACCTTCCTTAAAGAGGCGCTGTCTAGCGCCCGCCTCGTCAATTACATCAATGGCCTTATCGGGTAAAAACCGATCAGTTATATATCGATCTGATAATTCTGCCGCCAACCTCAACGCTTGTTGGGTATATTTCAATTGATGATGTTCTTCAAAACGTGAGCGCAAGCCTGTTAATATTTTAATAGTGTCCTCTACAGAAGACTCCACAACATCAATTTTCTGGAATCGTCTGGCTAAGGCGTGG
Organism: Methylomarinum sp.; assembly: GCA_013139755.1. Next base: position 1,827 of record WTAG01000192.1, read on the forward strand.
TCTTTTTCGAATATGCCACGGTATTCTTGGTAAGTGGTAGAACCAATACAACGTAATTGTCCAGAAGCCAATACTGGCTTTATTAAATTAGAAGCATCCATCACACCACCAGAAGCAGAGCCTGCGCCAATAATGGTATGGATTTCATCAATAAATAATATTGACTCAGTTTCTTTTTTAAGTTGATTAACCAAGGCTTTCAAACGCTTCTCAAAATCGCCGCGATATTTTGTCCCTGCAACTAAAGCACCAAGATCTAATGAATAAATAACATTATCCAGTAGCACATCAGGCACATCTTCTTCGACAAGACGCTTAGCTAGGCCTTCAGCAATTGCAGTTTTACCTACACCTGATTCACCCACTAATAGCGGGTTATTTTTACGTCTGCGGCAAAGGACTTGTATTGTCCGTTCAACTTCTTGCTCTCTACCTATTAAAGGGTCAATTTTCCCTTGAATGGCTTCTTCGTTTAGATTGGTTGCATATTTTTCTAATGGTGTGGATTCAGCTTGTGATGCACCAACCTCTTCAGCAGCATCTACCTCTTCACTAGCCTCTTCTTCCGATTCGAGCTTAGAAATACCATGTGCCAGATAATTAACCACATCTAAACGTGATATTTCATACTTACTGAGGATATAAACAGCATGTGAATCTTGCTCACTAAACAGCGCTACAAATAAATTAGCGCCACTCACCTCTTTTTTATCAGAAGCTTGAACATGAAAAACAGCTCGCTGCAATACACGCTGGAACCCAAGTGTTGGTTGAGTTTCTCGTTGTATATTTTCTGGAATCAAAGAAACTGTTTCATCAATAAACTGGGTTAATTCAGTTCGCATGGCCGAAAAATCACAACCACAGGCCTGTAAAATAGGTTTAACGGTCTGATTATCCAGAAGCACTAACAGTAAGTGCTCCACCGTGATAAATTCATGACGCTTGGTATGCGCATTGGTAAACGCCATATTTAAAGTAATTTCAAGTTCTTTGCTCAACATAACATTCTCTTTAAGGTTTTAGGCTTCTTCCATTGCACACATGAGCGGGTGATGATTTTCACGCGAATACTCATTAACAATATGGACTTTTGTTTCGGCAACGTCTTTAGTGTAAATACCACAAACACCAACCCCTTGTGTATGCACTTGTAGCATAACTTGCGTGGCTTTATCCTCATTCATATTAAAATAATCAGTCAGAATTTCAACCACAAAATCCATGGGAGTAAAGTCATCATTTATTAATACAACTTTATATAAAGGGGGACGCTTTAATTTTGGCGTTGCTTCTTGAATAGCAACACCACTTTCATCATCAAGATTTGGATCGATATCAGACATTATTGCAACAATTTTATTGAGTTCACTAAAGTTTAACATAGTGGCTAATGTAATATTTTTCAATCTTTGCACATATGATAATCATTTCTTGTAAAATACGCGCTTTTGATTTGAGTATTTTTTAATGGTTTGGAAACCACATCTTACTGTTGCTGCAGTTATTGAAAAAGAAGGTAAATTCTTGCTGGTCGAGGAACAAACATCCAATGGCCTTGCTTTTAATCAGCCCGCAGGACACTTAGAGCCAGGGGAAGAGATTACAGCAGCGATTAAACGCGAAGTTAATGAAGAAACCGCTTGGCAGTTTGTCCCCGAATACATTATTGCTATTCAACTTTGGCGTAAACATCCCGACTTTCCAAGTTTCATTAGAGTCTGCTTTGCAGGCAAGGTTCACTCCTTTAACGAAAATCAGACTTTAGATGACGGCATTATTACAACGCATTGGTTGACCCATGAAGAAATTGCAGCAAAGAAATCTCAATTGCGTAGTCCATTAGTACTAACTAGCGTGGATGAATATCTACGCGGCGAACGTTATCCTTTATCCCTATTAAAATCATATTTAGACTTAGAAAATGAGTAAAAACATTATTGTTGGCATGTCGGGTGGGGTAGATTCATCTGTTACTGCACTAAAACTGCTAGAGCAAGGACACAATGTCACCGGTTTGTTTATGAAAAACTGGGAAGAAGATGATGGCACCGAAGAGTGCACCGCAATGGAAGATCTTGCCGATGCCCAGCAAGTCAGTGATCGCCTAGGCATTGAGTTAAAAACAGTTAATTTTGCTGCCGAATATTGGGACGAGGTATTTGAAGTCTTTTTGTCTGAATTTAAGGCAGGCCGCACCCCTAACCCTGATATTTTGTGTAATAAACACGTTAAATTCAAAGCCTTTTTAAACTATGCGATTGAAGATTTAGGCGCAGAATATATTGCTACAGGACATTACGCGCGAGTTAGAGAACACAATGGTGAATTTCAACTACTTAAAGGTTTAGACCCCAACAAAGAACAGAGTTATTTTCTTTATACTCTTGGCCAAAAAGCATTATCAAAGACTTTATTCCCTATTGGGGATTTACATAAGCCTGAGTTAAGAGCTATGGCCAAAAAAGCCGGTTTCGCTAATTATAAAAAGAAAGATAGTACGGGCATTTGTTTTATTGGTGAAAGAAAATTTACTGAATTTTTACAGCGTTACTTACCCACTCAACCAGGTGAAATGCGTACGCCAGAAGGACAATATATAGCCCAGCATCAGGGCTTAATGTATTACACTTTAGGTCAACGCCAAGGCTTGGGGATTGGTGGCGTTAAAAATGCCCCCGATGAGCCTTGGTATGTTTTAGATAAAGATTTAGACAATAACATTCTTATTGTAGGACAAGGACATGACCACCCTCTTATGCTGCATAACACACTGGAAGCCAGCCAACTAGACTGGTGTAATAATAAGCCTTTGACTGAAACTATTTATTGCAAAGCTAAAACACGTTATCGCCAGAGTGATCAAGCCTGTAAATTAGAGCCTTTAAGTGACAACCGCATCAAAGCCAGCTTTGATGATCCTCAAAGGGCCATTACACCTGGTCAATCCGTGGTTTTTTATGCCGGAGAGGTTTGTTTAGGCGGTGGAATTATTGAATCTAAATACAATGAATAATATACTAGCACTACAGCAACTTTAAGTTAACTAATTGTAACCTTGATGCAGCACAAGGAGTTTATGGCTAAAGCCCTTGATTCCACACCGTTACATCAAGGCTATTCAAAACTTCACTCATATTAACAAGCTCCACCCTCATTTAAACAACAGGATAAACCGTTTTATGTCTAATTTCTCACTTACCGCAATTTCACCAATTGATGGACGCTATGGTAGTAAAGTCGAAGCTTTCCGCCCTATTTTTAGTGAGTACGGTTTGATTCGTTATCGTGTTGAAGTGGAAGTGCGTTGGTTACAGGCGCTTGCCAGGCATGAGCAAATTGTTGAAGTCCCTGAATTTAGCGCAAATGCCAATCAGGTTTTAAATGCTATCGTAAGCAACTTCTCTGAAGGTGATGCACAACGCATTAAAGATATTGAAAGTACCACTAACCACGATGTAAAAGCGGTTGAGTATTTTCTTAAAGAAAAAATTGCGGATAACGCCGAATTAAACAAAATAAATGAGTTTATCCATTTTGCCTGCACGTCGGAAGACATTAACAACCTATCTTATGCCTTGATGCTTAAAGAAGGTCGCGAAACATTAGTTCCGCAAATGACAGAATGTATTGCAGCGATTAAAAAAGTCGCTTTAGAAACAGCAGAACAACCCATGATGTCACGTACTCATGGCCAAACTGCAAGCCCTACCACGACAGGTAAAGAATTTGCCAACGTGGTTGCACGCTTATTACGCCAAAAAGAGCAAGTAGAAGCTGTTGAGTTATTAGGTAAAATTAATGGTGCTGTCGGTAACTACAATGCACACAGCGTAGCTTATCCTGAAATTGACTGGGCGAAATTTGCTAAAGATTTTGTTGAATCTTTAGGCTTATATTGGAATGCTTACACTATCCAAATTGAACCACATGACTATATTGCAGAATATTTCCATGCATTATCACGTTTCAACACCATTTTAATTGACTTTAACCGTGATATTTGGGGATATATTTCTCTAGGTTATTTCAAGCAAAAAACTATTGCAGGTGAAGTTGGTTCTTCTACCATGCCACATAAAGTCAACCCGATTGATTTTGAAAATGCAGAAGGTAACTTAGGACTGGCTAACGCTTTATTTACTTTCCTTAGCGAGAAACTACCTGTCTCTCGCTGGCAACGAGACTTAACAGACTCAACTGTATTACGTAATATTGGTGTCGGTATTGCCCACACAAGTATTGCGATTCAATCTTCATTAAAAGGCATTTCTAAACTAGAAATTAATGCACAAAATATTGAAGATGATTTGAATAATAACTGGGAAGTATTAGCCGAACCAATTCAAACTGTTATGCGTCGCCATGGCATAGAAAAGCCTTAT
>WTAG01000026.1 GCA_013139755.1 Methylomarinum sp.
CGCGAATTGCTAAAAAAGCAAAAGCGCTAGGTGGATATACCCATACTAATATGGTTTTAGCTGCTGATAGTACAGTGGGCGTTCCAGATGCCAACAAGACATCTACTGGTTTTCGAGGTTATCCAACACAACAATATGGTGGCTGGCATTAACCTGAAATACAACTAACGCTTATTACCTACTAACTGCTGGATTTTTGTTAGTAGGGCATTGCCTTCAGAAAAATATTTTTCATTAAAGCGTTGCTGATAGATTTCTGCAAAACCTTCCATTAACTTGTTGAAATCATTTTTTGAAAATGTATCTTCATGAACTAATCTGTTAACTGCCGTCATATGGTTATTAATTTTTTTATCAAACTGCTGTTCATAGCTACTGGCAACGGCTTCATGCAAGGTCTTGATTTTATCTTCATCACCTTCCGCCAAAATCAAAGCTACCGTACTATGAACATCCCTTAAAGTCTGTTTATACTTTTTTTCATATACAGACTCTAATGTTACAAGCAACTCTTTCAATTGCTGCTGGGAAAGTTGCTGCTGATTTAACAGTGCATAAATGTCTGATAATTTATTCTCTTTGACGGCTTTCTTTATTGCTGACTTGTCGCTAATGACCTTAACATCCTCAGACAACAATTTTGGTTTAGTTTCCCGGGTACTTATTGCCCAATAGCGACTAAAAAAAGGTAGATTTTTGTCATTTTTAAATTGTCGCTTAACTATATCCGCCAATGATGCAAAGCCACAACTAACTGAAGAATTCGGGTATGAAAGCACAACTGGAATTTGTTCAGCAACCGCTTTATTAACACTACTATCAGTTGCCAAATATCCAAAGTAATAAACATTAATTTTTAAGTATTTTTTTACAGCTTTTTGAAACCGCCTAAAAACTATCTGACTGGCCTGATAATCATCAACTTTATTAACCAGAATAAAAATTGATTTTTTTGTCCCCCTAATCATTAACATCTTCAATAAAGCAAATGAGTCAGTTAACGAAGTGGGCTCGGAGGTAATAACAACGACTCTATATTGAGCCGATGCTACAAAATCAAGTACCTTGCTATCAATACCCGCTGCAGTATCTATTAATAAATAATCAAACTGGTTTTCAAGCTTTTCCAGTGTAGAGGTTAACAATGTGATTTGTTTCTCATTCAAATTACTACATTGTTTGATACCTGATGCAGCGGGTACTACAGAAATTCCTGAAGAATGATTAATAATAATTTCATCAATACTTTTTTGGCCATTTAAAACATGTTCAATAGTATACTGGGGAGAAATCCCCAGTAATATATTGATATTTGCCAAGCCTGTATCTGCATCAAACAGACATACTTTTGAATTTCTTTCGACTAAAGATAAGCCCAGATTAGTAGCGACATTGGTTTTTCCAACCCCGCCTTTGCCACTGGTAAAAGCAATAACTGTTGCCATCAACTTCCCTTTACTGCCAAATAATTAAAGTGACACTCTGTTATTTTGTGCCACAGACGCTTTCGATTATAATGCAATACACTAAATAATTCAGGTAATATGTTTCCTCAATAAAAAGAAATAGCATTCTTGCCTTTGTCTTTTACTCTATACATAGCCTTGTCGGCTTTATGAATCAATACCGCCTCGGTATCCCCGTGCTCAGGATAAACAGCAACACCAATACTAACAGTTATATTAAGCTGATGATCCTGCCAGATTAATGGTTGCGATATTGAGTCTCGTATCCTCTCAGCCAAAGTTTGAACTTCTTCGCTATCTTGAAGTTCTGTTAATAAAGCAATGTACTCATCCCCCCCATATCGAGCGACCGTATCCATTTCTCTAACTGTCTTCATGAGTTCCTGAGCGCAAATCTTCAACACATAATCACCAGCCTCATGGCCATATTTATCATTAATTGACTTAAAGCCATCAAAATCAATAAATAAAACAGCAACTTTAAAATCATGGCGTTTAGCATTAGCAATCGCTTTATCTATGAGATCAGCAAGTAAGATACGATTTGCTAAGCCTGTTAACGGATCATGTGTCGCTAGGTGATTAATTTCCTCATAGGCTTTAATGCGTAAAGAGACTTCCCTCTCAAGTGCTTTTTGTTGCTTCCATAAACGAACAAAGACCTTTACTTTGGACTTAAAAATAATGTCATGAATTGGTTTCTCAATGTAATCAACCGCCCCACATTTATAACCTTCTATCAAATGTTGCTCATCCCTGAACACTGCAGTCACGATAATAATCGGGATATGCTGAGTTTTAACATCATCATTTAATATACGAGTGACCTCATAACCATCCATGTTTGGCATTTGTACATCCATAATAATCAATGCTAAATCGTATTTAAGAGCGGCTGCTAAAGCATCATTACCGTTATCCACAGTAATTACCTCGACATCTAACTTATTAAGCAGCAAAGAGGTTGCGATAAGATTCTCCTGATTATCATCAACAACAAGAATTTTAGCTTGGCTCATAATTTAACTCCTGTTTAAAAAACGATAAAACCCCGATTCTTAACAATGTTTTATTTATACCTAAAGCTAAATACTCTATAAATATATTTTGCATAGTGAATATGCACCAAAAACAATTACATAACCTTTAAACAAACTGTGTTTTAAAAAAATGTTAACTCACAAAAGATAACTATCGATTAGAATAGACTCAGTCTGTCAAAGTTCGAGCTATTTTGTTACACCTAAGCCCGTAACTTTACTGTAAATAAAAGGCTGAAGGATATTGGTTTCACTAGCTAAGGCACCACTTAAAAAGTGATTTAATGAATTATAAAATATGTTAAAAATCATGGGAAACAGTTATTAAGGAGGACAACTTTGACCACCTAAGATGTTCCCCTTAATGACCATGCTATCTAATATACTCCTTTTAAAACGTGAACCAAAACAACTTTATATAAAAAAATCAACTCATCCAACAACGCGCCTCTCCATTGAATCTTACTTACGCCCATGTATCTATACAAAATAGTCTATTCCATTACCCTACTGTTTTTTTTAACCAGTGCATCCCATGCTGTATACCAGCCACCAGCTACACAAGAAACATTACTAGGTAAAGTTGAAGCCTTTTGTCCAAAAACAGTTAACCCAAAATGGCGTAAGCAGCACCAGATAGATAACATTACAATCTCACCTTCAGCAGTTTGCAATCCTGACAATCCATATAATATAGCTGCCTTTGTTAAAGGCACTAACAACACATCTATGGCGACCATGATGCAAACACAGTTAGCGCCTGACACCCTAATAAAAACAAATGATATCGATGGAGATGGCGACCCTGATGAAATCCATATCCGATTAGAGGTGATAGAGCTCAATGGCTTCTCACCTGATTTAAAAGACCCAGTTACTACTTACAAGATTGCCCCAGGTATCAACCCTGGTTTTTGGGCTTTTGCCCCAAAAAGTCGAGGCATGTCCAATGAAAGCTTTGCCAGTGTAAAGGCTAACCCTTTATTACGCTTGCCGTCCCCTTCGATTCGAGTTGAACAGGGCGACAAAATAATTGTTACACTTGAGAATTCTCATTACTTCCCGCATTCAATCCATTTTCATGGTGTTGACCATCCATTTCAAAAAGAAAATGGAGAAGGTAATGATGGTGTCCCTCAAACCAGTAATAAATTAACCATGCCAGGGAAACAATTCTCCTACGAACTAACACCAAGACAGACGGGCACTATGATTTACCATTGCCATGTCCAAGCACACACCCATATATTAATGGGGCTAATTGGTATGTTTATTGTTGAAGAAAACCGCCCAAATAATTGGGTACAAACC
>WTAG01000058.1 GCA_013139755.1 Methylomarinum sp.
CCTTGTCTTCCTGACGTTGCATTTAAGCTTAGGTCGGCTATTCAAAAAGATATAGGTGTGCAAGAGGCGGTTAAAATAATTAATTTTGATTCGGTTATTGCTTCAAGGCTTATTCAGATTGTGAATAGTCCTTTATATAGGGCTGTTAATCCCATTACTAGCTGCCATGACGCTGTCGCTCGACTAGGGTTAGCAACAACGCGAAACCTTGTAACAAGTATTAGTATTCAAAACTTGTTTAAAAGTAAAAATAAAGAAATCAAGGCTAAAATACATCAGCTTTGGAAGCAAAGTGTTCAAGTTTCCAGTATTAGTTATACGCTCGCGTCATTAACTAAAAAAGTTAATCCAGATGAAGCTTTGCTTGCAGGACTAACCCATAATATTGGTGTACTTCCCATTTTGATTTTTGCAGATGGACTAAAAAGTGATGAATACACAGCCCAGGATTTAGAGCTTACTATTTCTACACTCCAGGGGCTGGTCGGTTCGCTGGTGCTTGAAAAATGGGGTTTTCCTGAAAAGTTAAAAGAAACGCCAAAGAATGTAGAGAGATGGTATGGACATGAGCAGGGGGAGATTGAAATTAGTGATATTGTCTTGCTAGCAAAATTTCATAGCTATATCGGTACCAAACAAATGCAAAAGTTACCGCCAATTCATACGCTACCTGCTTTTCAAAAATTGGGTGATAATGAGCTAACGCCCGATATGTCATTACAAACGCTATATGATGCCAGGCAGCAAATATCAGAAGCAATGAGTTTATTTATGATGTAAAAATAATTGGACTTGATCAGAGGTTTTTTAACTTAATCGTTTTGTAGGGAAAGTGGTTTGCTTATCTTCTGCTTGCCAGGCAGGGAGCTTTTCCATAATAGAGATAAATAAATCAGATTCAAGGTGCTTGTTAAGCCATTGTTTTAGATGGTTGTATTTTGACGATTGAAACCAGTTGGTATTCACGTTGGCAAATTGGCGTATAAATGGAAAGATGGCCATATCCGCTAAAGAGCGTCGGTTGCTACAAAGAAAAGTGTGTTGCGATAACCTTTGTTCCAATTCGCTTATAAAGGACTCGGCTTTTTCTCTATAAAAAAGCTCATTGTTCTCAGGGTAACGGTCTGCATATTTATAGCGATCTAAATAATATTTAAATTCTCCGTCATTATTGACAATTAACTGTTTAATCTCATCAGCCAAATCAAGGCTAAGCCAGTTGTCAGGGTCATTGATAGATAAGACCCAGTAAATAATATCCAGGCTCTCTTCAAGTACCTGGCCTGAGACTAACTCTAAAACAGGGACGGTTGCTTTTGGTGAAATAGCTAATAATTCAGCGGGTTTGTCTCGTAATATTACTTCACGTAACTCAACCGTAATATCTGAATAGGCTATCGCTAATCTAGCTCTCATAGCGTAAGGGCAGCGCCTGAAGCTGTATAAAACTGGAAGGTTTGAATTCATTATTAAAAGAAAGCTGTGCTGTTAGTTTGTTGTCAGATTAGTTGATGTAGCTAATCCAGTTGATTTCGTTAGCCGTTTTATTGCCAATAATACAGTGATCAAGACTTGCAGCCATTTTAGATAAGTTACTTGATAAGGGAATTCTTCCTGACATGATTTCTGCTTTAAGTTGAGGGAATAAGGGCTGTTGTTCAGGGTCAGCGTAACCATCAGGAAAAACGGCCTGGTTATTGGCATTATATTTATCTGTAGCACCCACGGTATGTAAAAATTCGTGAGCAATAACAATGTTGTTCTGCTGTTCTTGATCTTTTGAGGCAAAGGCATGAACAATAGACAGCAAACCTTTGTTTAAGCCTAGGGAATGCTGAAGCAGTTTGCCTTCTGTTTGCTGGTGGTAATGTACAAAAATTCTAACGCGATGTAAGTTAGACAGCTCATCTGGCGTGGCTTGATAAGCCCAATAACGAAATTTAATACTCCACCAGGCCAGTTCAAGGAAATTTGCTGGTGTTGCAGGTGGCTCGGGTGGAAATGTCTGGATGATCTTGCCAAGCTGGGTGGCTGTAGGTTGCGTAATGGATAGTTCATAATGCTCCGCTTCATCCTTGAAAAATTGATCAATGTCTTCAAAAGAAGTGCTATCAAGTTGGGTAATATAGTCTTCAACGATAGGGCTGTCTTCGCTGTTCATCGGATAAATAATGATCTCTAAAGGGCTGCTCCAGGAGCGAGATTTTAGTTTTTGTGTTTTTGAATAAAAAGCCAGGCCAACAAAAATCATCAGTAAGGTGATGATTCTAAAACATTTGAATGCAGTGGACATGGCTTTAAATATTAGCTGGATGTCATGTTAATAGAGACTTCTTCAACTGACTGCTCAATAATGGTAAAGCCTTTTATTTCAAGAATACCTTTGGTGTTAAGTGAAATGATGAGCTGAAATGCATCAGGGTAACTTGCTAGTTTTATATCTGTTTCTGAGGGTATTGCTGGCGCAGAGGGGTGGGAGTGGTAGATGGCAAACAGGGTTTCATTTTTATCGCGCATTGTTGCAATGGTACTGATTTGTTTTTTTTCATCTAGCTGGAAACGGGTTTCAGTCTGTTTCGCAATATTCTCGATAGGGTAGCAGCTACAGGCAACGTCATTTACAGCACCAATTAAGCCGCAAACCTCGTGTTGGGGGGATAGTAATGCTGCATGGAGTAACTGGTTGGTTATTTTTCTGGATAGTTGGATTTCTTTTGCCATTATTCTACGTTCCATTGTGCT
>WTAG01000022.1 GCA_013139755.1 Methylomarinum sp.
TTATAATGCATATCTGCTTGCTAAACGACATGACAAACCTGGTAGTTCTAGCACCTGCTCAGTCATCATGCTGAAAACAATTTTAATTCTGTCTAGTGAAGACTCAAATTCCCCCTTAATACCAGCAATAATCTATATACTTTAGATTCTGGCCACTAATTTATTTCCAATATTAGCTACAACTTCAAATCGGATTAACACTTCACCATGAGTACTGACTTAACTATTGTTGTTCCTACCTACAATGAACGGGACAATATAACCCCCATCATCGACTCAATCCGTAAAGTTTTAACAGATATAAATTGGGAGATTATTTTTGTTGATGACGACTCACCTGATGGCACTGCTGATTTTGTAAAAAATATTGCAAAAGACGATTCCCGTATTACATGCATTAGACGCATCAATAGACGAGGCCTGACCTCCGCTTCTATGGAAGGCTTATTAGCCTCCTCAGCCACCTGCGTTGTCGTCATGGACGCAGACTTACAGCATGACGAAAGCCTGCTCATAGAAATGTACGACCTTATTATCAACGACCAGGCTGATATCGTCATTGGTAGCCGTTACATGGAAGGTGGCAGCACGGGACAAGGCTTAAGCCCATTCCGACTGTTTGTCAGTAAAGCCGCGACGCTCTTGGGGCACCTGATATTAAAGGTAAACGTCACCGATCCTATGAGTGGCTATTTTATGCTGCGCAGATCTGTATTTGAGCACCAAATGCACAAACTTTCAGGCAAGGGCTTTAAAGTCCTTCTTGATCTGCTTTCATCAACAACACCTGGCATTCGCGTAAAAGAGCTGCCTTACACCATGCGCCAAAGACAAACCGGTGAGAGCAAACTGGATATGATGGTAATTTCAGAATACTACCTGTTGCTGCTAGATAAGCTTGTCGGAAAATATATTCCTGTTAGATTTTTGATGTTTGTAAGCGTTGGCGTTATCGGTGTATTTATCCATTTGCTAGCACTGTCCATTTTGCATAAAACCATGGCCCTCGATTTTATCTATGCACAGGCAGGGGGAACATTGATTGCAATGACCACCAACTTTATTATCAACAACAAGTTTACATACCGTGACATGCGCATGACTGGCACTGGATTTATACTTGGACTATTCAGTTTTTACCTTGCATGCAGTATTGGTGCTTTCATAAATATTAACCTATCCAGCTTCATGTTCACTCACGGTATAAATTGGGCTCTGGCAGGCGTTGTAGGCGCATTTATAGGCTCAGTATGGAATTACGCAATGACCGCCACCTTTACATGGAAAAAACCAAAATCCCGCTAATAACAGCTTATAATTGTTTTTTTCATATAAAAACAAAAGACTAAACCATCAATGAACAGAATAAATATTCATTTATTAGCCATATTTATCATTCCATTACTGGTTTATTTATTCTCGATGCCCTTAACTGTTGCGCTAGAGGATGATGGCATTTTCATTTTATCGAGTTACTTCAATGGCGTCTCACACCCGCCTGGCTACCCCTTACATTCTTTACTAGGAAAACTATTTTCCTTAATACCTGTTAGCACAGTAGCGGCACGGGTGCATGCGTTAAGTTCTTTTTTTGGTGCTTTAACTTGCGTCATTCTTTGGTTATTAATAAATGACCTACTAAAAAACAAATTAATCGCCTACGTTGGTGCGTTATCGTTTGCTTTTTCAACGACTTTTTGGTCGCAAGCCATCATTGCAGAAGTCTACACGCTGAACACTTTTTTCTTCTTCTCTCTTTTTTACCTACTGTGGAAAATCAACCAACTTGAAACCACTAATACTACAGACAAGTCCAGACAACTAATTTATTTTTCCGCATTCATCTTTGGTCTTTCACTATGCAATCACTGGCCATTGATCCTGTTATCTTCAGTATCTCTATTAATTCTTATTTGGCCCAGATTAAAATCATCTCCGTCAATTTTGTTTAAATCAATACCTTTTATAATTGCGGGACTCTTACCCTATGCATGGATGGTTTATAACTCACAAACTGATCCAGTCATCAGCTTTTCTGGTCCCATTGATTCATGGGAAATATTTGTCAAATATATTGCTCGAACTGGATATGCCGGTATTGACTCAAGCTCTAGCGCAGGACTAGCTGACAAATTTAACTTTTTAATTTTTTATCTACAAGAACTTATTAAACAATTTACATACTTAGGCTTTCTATTTGTTGTTCTTGGGCTTTATGCACAGTTTAAATACTTCCAGAAACCACTTATTTATGCCTTATTTGTTGGTTTTTTTGGTAACAGTTTTTTACTGTTGCTACTGTTAAATTTTGATTTTGAGATACTCAACACCGCCATAATGAGCGTGTATTTTCTTATTTCTTACGGCATAGCTAGCCTTTGGCTATCTGCAGGCTTATATCATTGTTATATTTTGCTATCTGAAAGCAACTTTTCTACACCTGAAACAACTAAATTTTTTACAATCGCATGCAGCCTGCTTGTTATTCTTGTTTTCACTACCAACCTTTCTTCAAACTATAGACATAATTATGACTGGGGTTCACGCTACGCACATACAGTTTTAAATTCTTTACCCAAAGATGCTGTCCTTTTGCTAGGAGGCGATATTGAAATCGGCACTATTGGATATACCTCGCTTATAGAATCAGTCAGGCCTGACGTTAGACTACTATCTAAAATTTCATTGATATTTCGTGATCGTCTATATAATCCATCACTGATTAAAAACAAAGAAGAAGGCGCAGCCATTCTAAAAAATTACATTCTCAACGAAAAACGTCCTGTTTATACTAATGATGATCCCAATAATGAATTTGCAAACAATCACTGGCTAACTAAATCATTTAACGCTGAGGCTTCCAGTGGAGATACTCTGCTGCATCTATATTCTCTTGATGAAAATTATTTACTCTACATTTATCAGCAACATAATATTACTGATCCCTGGACTAATTTTCATAAAAAACAGTTATTAACTTCAGCCGCGCCTTTTGTTATCGAAGCTAAACTAGCGGGTTCCACCAACAAACTCCTGGATGCCATCATCATCGAAATAATGAATGACCTGGATAGCTTACAGGCATTTATCGAACACCTCAGGGTAAGACAGGCCCTGGATGTTGCCGGTGGCATAGATAGCCTTGTGTCAAAAGCTGACGCCCTCTACCTTACCTCTACGGACAAACCACCGAAAGCCAATTATCTTCAACTTCGTGCCATCCTAAGTCATGAGAAAAATGACAATAAAGCAGCCGAAAACTATCTAATTGAGTCCATAAAAGTATGGCCCAACACAGAGAATACCTCTTTTAAAATGATGGCTAATATCTATACTGCTGACGGTCGCATTAACGAATACAACTCTCTAATTGAAGATTTTGATGCTTCAGTTATTAAAAAATATCACATTAATCAATAACATCTCTTCCCATTTATCATCTGATTAGCCTGTTAGCTCTGATTCATCATCCTTAACGATCTACTATCGTCTCCTTAAACTTACATTAGGTTGCTGTTTGTTTTGTGCGTTAGCCCATAAACTCTTTATTTCAGGCTATTTGCTCCTCTTTTGCTCTGGATCAATATTAGAGATTAATAATTTATTTATATAGCCTACAATTTTTCTGATTGGCCTTTTGCCGTTATTTCCGGCTAAATTGACCGGTTCGACTCTATATACAGGAAATTTATGTCTTCACCCGTGCATGATCCGCTTTCGACGACCGTTAACGATAACAGTCTGATCGAGGTTAAAAATACCACTTGTTACATGTGCGCCTGCCGCTGCGGTATTCGCGTCACCGTGCGTGATGGTGAAGTTCGTTATATTCAGGGCAACCCCGAACACCCGCTCAATAAAGGTGTGA
>WTAG01000350.1 GCA_013139755.1 Methylomarinum sp.
ACATGGTAATGAAGACATGATTGGAAAGTATGTGCAAAATCAGGGAAAAACATATCAGAAGCTTCACGAAGCGTACCAGTTATCACTCTTTTAATACCCCGTCCGCTTGCGGCGGGGTAGTTTATTAATGTCCAGCAAGTAGACTGGGTAGAGGTACGAAGACCAGCATTATCCCTCCCAATGGCTCTAAAAATTCCCCTACAAATCTAAAACAGCAGTAAATAAAAACGCCAACCAAGGTATTAAATAATGAATAAAAAAATGTCCATTACCACTAAAATCATGATTGCCATGGGCTTAGGTTTAGTTGCCGGTAGCTTTATTAATGCCTTTGCTCACGATATTAGTTTTGTACAAACATACTTAGTTAATGGACTCTTTCATGTGATTGGCAGTGCCTTTATTAATGCCTTAAAAATGTTGGTTGTGCCTTTAGTCACCTTCTCTTTAATTTGTGGTGTCTGTGGTATAGGTGATGTTGCAGTGTTAGGTCGCATAGGAGTAAAAGCCTTTAGCTTATATATATTAACGACTGGCTTAGCCATTACCCTTGCCTTATTTGTCGCGATTATAATTGCACCAGGCGAAGGTTTTGAGCAAGTTACCAATGGCTCCAGCTTCAGCCCTAAACCCGCACCACCTCTTACCGAAGTATTTATTAATATAGTCCCTAACAACCCTATTAATGCCTTTGCAGAAGGTAATATGTTACAGATTATTTTCTTTGTTATTTTATTTGCAATCGCCATGTTAATGACTGGTGATATTGGTCGTCAATTGGCAGACAGCGCAGAAAAGTTAAATGAAGTAATGATGAAGGTGGTTACCTTAGTAATGGATTTTGCACCGATTGGCGTATTCTTTTTAATGGCAAAAACTTTCTCTTTGCAAGGTATAGGCCTAATACTGCCAATGATCGGCTATTTCTCGGTAGTTATTCTTTGCCTTTTATTACACGGCTTTGGTACTTTTAGTTTATTACTCAGCCTATTTGGCAAAGTAAATCCGTGGACCTTCATCCAAAAAATGCGTCCCGCGCATATTTTTGCCTTTAGCACTGCCAGTTCAAATGCCACAATTCCTGTTACATTACAAGTTGTTGAAAAACGCATGGGGGTTGATAACTCAACCGCTGCCTTTACTGTACCTTTAGGTGCCACAATCAACATGGATGGCACGGCAATTATGCAAGGTGTTGCCACCGTATTTATTGCTAATGTCTATGGTATAGATCTTGGGCTAAGCGATTATATTACTGTAGTTGGCATGTCGATTCTTGCCTCTATAGGTACTGCTGGAGTACCTGGCGTTGGCTTAATCATGCTCGCAATGGTGTTTGATCAAGTAGGCCTGCCTGTTGAAGGCATAGGACTAATTTTAGGTGTAGACAGACTACTGGATATGGTTCGTACAGCCATTAATATTACTGGTGATGCGACCGTAACATGTA
This sequence comes from Methylomarinum sp., assembly GCA_013139755.1. The sequence goes on from WTAG01000350.1 coordinate 1,451, forward strand.
TCGTTGCACGTAGTGAAAACACATTGGATGATCAAATCTTTAAAGACCCTGATGCTGGGGTAATCACTGAGATTGAATTACCACATAAGGGCTAGACAACATAAATATAGCCTTGGTCTAGCAATGCGGAATCAATGGATAAAACCTTACACACTCCGTTACATCAAGGCTCTTGAATAACAAACAAAGAATAATTCACACAAAGGCACTGAGACACAAAGGAAAGCACCTCTCTTCTTCGTGTCTCAGTGCCTTTGTGTGAGAATAAAACAAAAACCATAATCAACTAATTTTTATTACTTAATGATTGGTGTTCGTGGAACGGCATGATTCGCTACTTAAGAACATAACTTAATGGACTTTATTATCAACTTAACTTTGCACAAGGAACCTTAGGTTTTAATAAAGCTTCAAAGTCCAAAAAAGGTACTGCTGGGCTAAATAAGTAGCCTTGATATAGATCACAACCTGCGCCATCTAATATTTTTAATTGTGATTGTTGCTCAACCCCTTCTGCAACAATATGTGCATTTAACATTTTTGCCATGGAAACAATCGAATTAACAATCGCTAAATTAGCTGATTTGTTATCAATATCATCCACAAAGCATTTATCAATTTTAAGCACATCAAGAGGGAATTCACTTAAATACTTCAAAGATGAATATCCGGTACCAAAATCATCAATTGAGATACTACAGCCAATCTTTTTAATCTCATCAAGCTGATCACGCACTTTATTAATATCACTAACCAATGCAGTTTCTGTCAACTCTATATCCAAATGTGAAGCACAAATACCCACTTTGTTTATTGTTGATGACAGGTCACTTATAAAACCATCACTTTCAAAATGTACGGGACTAATATTGATAGAGATTGTTTGTAATTCATCAAATACCCCTGCATCTTCCCATTGCTTAATTTGTTGACAAGCATGTGTTAAAACCCAGTTGCCAACCTCTATAATTAACCCTGAAGTTTCAGCTATAGGAATAAAATCAGCTGGTGAGACATAGCCAAGCTGACTACTTTCCCACCGGAGCAATGCTTCTGCACCAATCACATCAGCTGACTTAACATTGACTTGAGGTTGATAATGTAACTCTAACTCCCCCTCATAAATCGCTCGTCTTAGCTCAGATTCTATTAACAATCGTTTTTTAGCTGATTTTTCCATATCAAGCTGAAAGAATTTAAAGGTATTAATCCCTTCTTCTTTTGCCTTATACATTGCCGTATCAGCTTTACGAATTAATTGTTCACAAGACACTCCATCATTGGGATAAATAGCAATACCAATACTACTAGTAACAATAATATCGTATTGATCTACCTTGATCGGTTTGGAAAATTCATTTTGAATGCTAGCCGCGAGTCTTGTTGCAGAATCAATTGCATCATTATGTGAGCCATTAATATCATCAACCCAGAGTACAAACTCATCACCTCCAAAACGAGAAACGATTACATTTTTGCTAACAAGCTGATTAAGTTTTTGGGAAAAATGGATTAATAATTGATCACCAAAATCATGCCCCAGCGTTTCATTGACTTTTTTAAAGTTATTTATATCCAAGTACAGCAAAGCACCGGACATCCCCAGTTTTTTAGGTCTAGAAAGTGATTGCTCTATTTGTTTTTGAAAAAATGGCTTATTAGGCAAGTCAGTTAAATGGTCTTGGTAAGCAAGGTATTTTATCTTTGCTTCCTGCGCTTTATATTGACTTATGTCCGAAAAGGTAGCGATATAATTAACAATTTCATCATCACTCTTAACCGCTGTAATCGATTCCCACTCTGGGTAAATCACCCCATCTTTTCTCTTATTCCAGATTTCGCCACTCCATTTGCCTTTATTTAGAATGGATTGCCACATACCTTGATAAAAAGCTTTATCATGTTTTCCTGATGCGAGAATACTTGGTGTTTTACCTAAAACCTCTTGCTCAAAATATCCGGTAATTAGAGTGAAAGCAGGGTTAACTTTAATAATTTTCTGTTGATCATCTGTAATGAGAACAGCGTCAGAACCTTCATTAAAAATTGCAGCGGATAAACTAAGTTCGTTTTCAAGCAAGACTCTTCGTTCTATTTCTAGCTGGAGCTCTAAATTATGCTTCCTTAACAGTTTTTCTTGTGCAACTATATTTAAACAGGTTTTAATTTTTGATGAAAACAATTCATGATCAATGGGTTTTTCAATATAATCGACCGCACCTAGATTAAGGCCCTGTAGATGATCAAGACGCTGTTTTTTTACGCCTGTTACAAATATTATTTTTATACCTTTTGTTTTTGTCTTATTTTTTAGGATTCTGGCCAATTCAAAACCATCAACATCAGGCATACTGACATCCAATAAGATTAGATCAAACTCATGCTCATCACATAACAATAACGCTTCATTTGCAGACCCAGCCGTTATGACATGCTGCCCTAATCTTATGATCATTTTTTCTAACAATACTCTATTGCTAGACATATCATCAACCACTAAAATATGGCTTTTTTTAAGTCCTTCAGACACCAACTATTACCCACTAAAATTGTATGGATATACATTACTATTATTAATAAAATGACTCACCCTACAAAAAATAGCTAAATGTGACGAAATGTGACTTTTTATACCAAATAAGTTTTTAATACATCTTTTTTTCTGTAAGATATAACTTACACTCCTGTCCACTCGAAATAAACGTGAATTTTATTACCCCCCAAAATTACCTGCCTTTATATACACAAGCTCCACTTCAGGTACAACAAACCAATTCAAGTATTCTTTTATCTCAACTTAACAATATTGCAAGATCATGAGTGAGATACATGCACTCTTAGTGGAGGATGATAATTCATTAAGAGAATGTTTATCAGAGTTACTTGAGCTATCGGGGATCATGACAGATGGTGTTAATTGTGCGATGGCTTGCTATCAAGCATTAAATACCAAGCGTTACGATATCGCTATCATAGATGAAGCCTTACCAGACCAATCAGGGCTAAGAATTGTTGAGTTTCTTCGTGAAAACACCAATATTGGTATTAT
>WTAG01000721.1 GCA_013139755.1 Methylomarinum sp.
ATTTATGACAGAAACTAATTTTAAAAACTTTGGCGTTTTCATGATTATCTCCCTTTAAGCAGGTTTATATCTATATAGACATAAGGTTTCAGTTAAAATTCCACACTTAACGGTGACATAGCCTAAAATAATGACCCATATGGTTCAAAATAATAAAATCTCTTGGCAAGCTATCGAGCTAAATTTTTCCGCATCTAACTTGGCAAACATCAAAACTCAGCTTTGGTTCTTTCTGCTCTTTCGCTTTTTTCCAGTTTTCACTACAGACTTTGAAAAATCGACATGCAACATTTCCACGTCAGTTTCTGCTTTTTCGCGGGCTTATGTTCATCGCGTCCAGCTTAAATAAATTCAAGTCGAACTTGCTTCACAGCGATCAATTTTAGCTCTTTCAGCAATTAATTTCTTTTCCGTTACTGGCTCTCGCAGAGGAAAATAACAAGTTTATTGTCTCGGTCTGGTTATCATACGCTCTAGCTTCTATCTTATGTCAATAACAACACTGAAAGCCGCTAACTCTAAACGGGTTAACATGCATTTTATACAAGATAAATAGGTATGGATAAGATACAGATTAACCCATCGACTATGTTTAAACTATTTCCTTTATATAGAAAACATATGATCAAATAGAGCAAAATGTAATTTTATTTTCGACTCAAAGGCTCATCATAGGTTCGCTTTTGGCTGAAACCAGCTATCCAGTAAATTAAACGATTTGATTGTGATCTATTTTAAAAAATGTCAGATTGAGTTTGAGCCAATACACTTATTCCAGGAAAGCCATCAAACTAAGAAGGCAATCCAAATGGAAAGCCTTCTTTAAAAAGCAAAGCAATTATTTACTATGCTTACTTGCAAACTCAGCAATCAATGCTGTTGGTTTGTTCTTTTTATTCTTTTTGTTTAGCACGTAAACTACTGTTTCACCTTTTGGTCCAGAACCAATTTGAGTATAACGATAAGGTGCTTCACCCACACTTAAAAATGATTTAAGGTCAGCCCATTCACTAAAAACATTGATGCGACCTTCCTTAACAACTTCACCATAAAATCCATCTTTTATACCTTCAGCTTTTCCTTCATAAAGCGCAACGCCACCTAAACCTGAACGCATTTTTTTATCTTTTTTAGTTAAACCAAAAACTAAAGTCTCGCTTTTTGGACCTGCACCTATACGTGTTAATCTGAATGCTGTTTCACCCACTTCGTTAAAGCTATTATAGGTTTTATAATCATCAAAGACATAAATACGACCTTCTTTATACACTTGATAATAATCATCAACATTATAGTGAGGTGCTGCAGATGCGATTTGAGCTGTCATCACCAAGCCCAGTGCTGATATAGCAGAAAATATTTTTTTATGCATAACAAATTTCTCCGACGAATTACAAGAGTGTCAAAAAGTAATAATTTAAACCCTATTATAGGATTGCAAATATTACAGAATGATGACTAAACACTTCGTATTTATATACAGCCGGCGTATCTGCATTAATCAGCGCCATAAAGTTTTATTCAAGATTTTTACCTCCATTACAAACAAACACGCCGTGCGATGATGCTTTTATCCGAATAATTAAGAAAAAAAAGTTTAACAAATACCTTCCTAGTACAATAGCTCTGCTGACGACTTTAAACCATGATGGAGTGACAACTACATGCTCTTACCAATTGATTCCGCCATCTACGAGGCGTTCTTATATGGAATCATCAGCGCCTGTTCTTTACCTTTAGGTTCCCTGACAACCTTATTATGGAAACCATCAGATCTTGCTATTGCCTTTCTTATGGCCTTTGGTGGAGGTGCATTATTAGCCGCTTTAACCATTGATTTGGTCGCCAGCACCCTAGCCAAAGGTGATTTTTATCCACTGGCAGCAGGCTGTATCACTGGAGGACTTGTTTTTATTGCCCTTAACCAAATTGTTAACGATTTTGGTGGCTTTGTTAGAAAGGCATCAACCCATATCTACCATATTCGAAGACTTAAATACCGCCGTTTCAAAGACATACTGTCAGCAGTAAAACGTGTCGATGTATTTAAGCAGCTAAAAAATGAAGACTTCAAAAGCCTTACCGAAGAAATCTACCATTGGGATGTTAAACAAGGCACCTTAATATTCAGTCAGGGTGAACCTTGCGATGAACTGTATATTATCGCTTCTGGTCGAGTTGAACGGCTAGATCCGGAGGAACAAGTTTCATCATTATTTCTGGAAAAAAATGATGACCTGGGCTGGCTGGCGTTTATTACTGGCACGCCTTATCGATTTACCACCAGGGCGACAGAAAACACTAGTTTGTGGGTATTGCCAAGAACAACCTTTATCAATTTATTGGCCACTTCCCCCAAACTGACAGAAGCCATACAACACTGGATTAAAAGTGCCAAAGTAAAAGAGTATCTCCAGCAGCAGCATCATTTATCAGCCAATACCATCAATGACTGGTGTCTTTCTTCTGCACAGCAAATAGCACAACATGGTTTCTATCATAGTGCTGTACAGATTGAACATAATGGAGAAGCTTTTAAGAAAAAGACTCGTCATATCAATAACTTTGAGCTATTGGTTAATTTGCCAGAAAATGAACTGGAAACTATTGCCAACCATTTGGTGTATAAAAAATATAGCAAAGGCAATACCTTTTTCCATGAAGGTGAAGCAGCAGATCATATGTTTATTATTGATACCGGTAGCGTGTCCATCATCGATGCCTTTGATCGCTTTAGCCATAGCATAGACCTAATGCCCAACGATACTTTTGGCAATAATGCCTTTATGACAGGTGGACGCTATACCATGTCGGCAATGGCACTTGAACCGACAGCTGTCTGGGTCTTACGCAAAAAAGAATTTAATTATCTAATCATGATTCTGCCAGAACTGGCAAGACGATATAAAAGACATTTACAACAACCAGAAATCCAGCACTACCTGATACATCGACAAAAATTAAACGAAGACAATGCCGCACTCTGGATTAGAAATGCAGTTAAAAACCTGACGCATGGGAAAGAAATCAAACCTGTCATGGCTTTTCATACAGGTATCCGCCAACATAAAGGTGCGCCTTTAGGCATATGGCTAGGACTAATGCTTGATGGCATTCCCGAAGCATTAGTCATTGGTGCCAGTCTAATACACTCTCACCTGGGGTATTCTTTATTGGCTGGCCTATTTTTATCTAACTATCCAGAAGCCTTATCCAGCTCGGTCGGTATGCGCAAACAAGGCATGAAATTCCCCATCATTATATTAATGTGGTCCAGTTTAATGATAACGACTGGAATACTCAGCGCTCTGGGAAATATTTATTTTGCTGAAGTTGGGCACTCAGTATTTTCTTTTACTGAAGGGCTGGCTGCTGGTGCCATGCTAACCATGATTGCCCAAACTATGCTGCCAGAAGCTTATTTTAAAGGCGGTGAAATTATTGGCTTCTCAACCTTACTTGGGTTTCTTGCGGCCATATTCTTCAAAACTCTAGAATAAACGCCCCTCTGCCCCGTTCATTCGAAACTAATTGTTAATGTAACCTTGATGTAGCAATGCGGAATCAAGGTCTTCAAAAGTAAAAACCTTGATTCCACTTTGTTGCATCAAGGCTACGCTCTACTATGCGTTACCCTCAAACAACTGCTTAAATACTGCATGATTTTCCAGCTGATTAAAATCCGCAAACTGCTGATAAAAATCATTTCGTGAAGAAAATTTCTTGTTACTTAGATACTGTGTCAATACATCCATTGCAACAAAAGTATTTATGGGGGTCGCATTGACATCCATCTCTTTACTGAACTTCTTTATATTAACTTCTTGTACTTCGTAATCCTGAAAATCAGCCAATACCGATAAAAAGACCTTCAAGCTTTTACTTAGCGTTTTCATCTCGCTTTCTGGATAAAGATTTTTAAAGAATAGCATCAGATAACGTAATTTCTTACCTGTTTTGAGCAAATCATGTAACGTCTCTGGTTTTGAGTATTCGCCAATTAATGAAGCTTCTTTTATAAAGCGTTTATATACCTTCCAAATACGCTGATCGGCCAATGCTTTAATATTCATATTTGCATTACGGCCACTTTCTTCTGCTGGAAAAGCCTCATTTAAACACTGCTCCCAAGCCGATAATTGTTTTCTGTATTTAACGCTATTAAGCTTTTCTGCTAACTCACTTTGAGCCTGTATTTGCTTTTGTTGAAGAAAGTCATATAACGGTGCAATATCTTCATGCAACTCAACGGGTAACACTGCTTGATATTGTTGATATTTCAATAAATAAACATCCATCTCACGCGTTAGCCCTGTGACTTGCCCTAGCCATGAAAAGAAATCAGCATACTCTGTTACTATTGAAGCGGGTAAAGTGTGCTTAATCTGATTTAAGCCTACTCGCGTACAACGAACCGCTACCCGAAAGTCATGTAAAAACTCTGCATCTGTACCAACAATAGTATCCGCTTCATTAACTCGCATAATTTGCAGCAAATGCTTGAATATTTTTTTACTGGCCTTATCTGCTGACATTTCAGGATTTAACTTAATGTCTATTTTTGAGCTATAGTTTTTAGGCTTTCGACCTTGCTGTTTAAGTGCCGAATTTAAAGCCGTTAGATTCTGGGCAGGTTGCAATTCCAGTGTATTTTGGAAGATATCACTCAAGTGTTTTAAGTCAGCCTCATTCGCATTTTCCAGTTTCAGACTCACACGATTCGTCAAAAACTCATATTCATCAATCTGAATCTGTGCAATTGTTTGCTGCTCTTTATCTAATATATTTGCCCGATAAATTTCATGAGGTAATTGACATAATGGTAATAATGCCCGCATCCCTAAAGGTGATATTAAATGTGTTTTTAAATCACCAGCGCTAAATTCTTCTGCAAAATCAGGTACATTATCCAGTTCTTCCGTAGCCAGCAAATTACCACTATTTCTATCTATTAAATTGACATGAGATGTTGATTGCGCCTGATTAAACTCAAAGGTTTTATTATCTCGGTAAAGACGCCAATCAAAGCTATCGTAAAATGCTTTAATAGCATATTGCTG
>WTAG01000297.1 GCA_013139755.1 Methylomarinum sp.
AGACCAGTGGCTGTTGTATAGCTAAATGAGGTGATCAGGTAGTCAGTATATAAGTCAAAAATATCAGGTGTTTTCATAACCTAGTATTTTAATGGAAATATCATTGGGGTGCGTAACATCAGTTAAATAAAACGACCTTGTAAGCAAGAGAGAAAGTTATCTGATTTGGTATTCGCCGAGGAGAACTAAAAAATTAGATCAAATGAAAATTAACGAACATAGTCAAAAAAAGTAACTATCAATTCAAGTCTAATCGACTACAACTGATTTTAATTTTTTCAAAAACTTACGTGGCAAAACTGAAATTAACAAAGCAATAAAAAAATTAATATGTGATGCGGCCCGAATATACTTGGCATATTTAAACAATATATTAATATTGAAAAACCCTAAAATTCTATAATTTAGCAAGGCCTTAAGTCCAAAAGTACCTGCATTTTTAGAATGACTTTTAATTACCTTAGATTTATAAAAGTTATTGCTTGGCAGTTTGTGGATACAGCTGATGAAATCAAACCAATCCTTTCCAAAAACATCAAAAACGTTTTTTTGCCAATAACTAAAATTTTTATTCTTATTTGAATATACTACAACTTCATTGCTGTAAAACAAGTTACAGTGCTCACTTATGGTAGCCAAGATAATAGATGTTTGTGGGAAATTTTTATAATTGGAAATTTTGTTAAATTTTTCAATTATTTCTTTTTTGTAAATACAGCAACCACTAAGAGTTAAATGCCATGCTAGCTCATTGAATACATCATTTTTATTTTTATATAAAGCAGAGTTCAGAACTAAAGCTCTTTTCTTACAGTTTGTAATGATGAAATCATAATTCTCATTAAAGAGAATTTTTACAATGGAAGATATACCGCCCGATTCAATTATCATTGAATCGCCCAAATACCAAATATATGCGGCTTCGGGTAAATTAAGAGTAGCAAAGCAATTTTCATCATGCCCTAATGCGGGGATATTTTTAGAGTAATAAATATATTCATACGTTCTTTTTAATTCATTAACCATAGTCCGCGTATCATCATTAGGGCTATCATCTGAAATATAGACAGGTATATTAAACTTTTTCAGTTCGACTATCATATAAAGAAGGTTTTCTTTAAGAATTTCACTACGATTATAAGTAGGTATTGCTATTGCTAACTCACTGTTTTGCATTATTGTGCTTCACATATTTAATAAAGTTTTCTATGCCGTCGCTTAACTTTTTAGGTTTAAATTCAATGGCTTTCTTAAGCTTTTCTACATCCAAAATTATTCTACTAACATCTACAGCACGCTCATCAGTATAATTTATATTTAATTCACAGTGTGTTATTTCTTGTAGGACAAGAAGTATATCATTTAAACTGACCCCAATTCCTGTGCCTATATTAAAAACTTGGTTAGCAATACCACTATGAATTAATTTATCGGTTAGAAAAGCTAAGTCTTCAACATCAATATAATCTCTTACTGACTCACCATTTCCAAAAACGTTAATAACATCATTTGAAAGGATTTTCCCGATAGCAACCGCAATGAATCCTTGTAATTTATCTAATCGTTGGTAACGCCCATAAACATTGGATGGTCTTAGTATTAAAAATGATAAGTCGTTAGTTCTATGCAGATATTGAATGTAATTCTCGATTAACAACTTGCTATAACCATAGTAATTTATCGGGTTAGTCTGATGCTCTTCAGTTATTCTATTTCCTATGGTTTTTCCATAGATGGTACCACCCGAGGAAAAATAAATGATGCGTATTTTAAGTTCGCTTAAATAATTTAATAGCTCATAAGTAGGCTTAACCACTTCATCTATTTCTTTATTAAACTCATTGAAGTTACTCGATGGAATTAAAGCAGAAACAAGGTGCAATACAGTATCAACCTGATACTTAACTAACGTATCTTTGAGTAGGGAAAATGTAGATAAATCGCCTTCGACAACCGTTACTAAATTAGCATTAATAACTGCAGGATCTAACTTTGTAGAATCTCGCACAAATAAAACTAAATTAATATTTGATGAAACAAGCTGCTCTACAATATTTTTACCGATAAAACCTTGAGAGCCAATAATTAATACTGTTTGGGGACTTTTAAATGGTTTTTTTTCAACTAACACACTACACCTCTATCCTCTGAAGATAATACTTATTCATCGCTTTTTTACCAGCGAAAAGAAACATAGGGAGCATTACTAACCACTGGAATATATTTAACACGATATATAAATTATATAAATCCGATTCAGTGATGAAGTAAAATGCAATTATTGCAATAAAAATTGCACTTATCAAAGAAGGGTAATGGACCGGTTCAATTTTATGTGCACGAACATAAATAGCATAAATACTCATACAGACAACAGCTAATTCTGAAGATAATACCAGTAAAATTTCGGGTAACTTAAGCACGCGAGTTTGGTAAATTGAATATTTATTTGCAATATAAGCCAAAAATATCAACATGATCGCCCCCAAAAAGAAGGTGAGCATAGAAAGTTTGGTTTTCATTAAAAATAGGTTCTTCAAATCATTTCTTTGTTTTCTTGCTGCCATCATATTCATTGTTGGCAATTTAGATTGAATCCATACATAAGTGAAAGCTGACATTGCTTTGGCAATCGTTAGCGTTAGCCCCAATTGTCCCGCTATAATTGCTCCTTGATATTTAAAGGACAAAGGAACAAATAAATTAAAGATAAAGTAGCCACATAAGAAACTAACCGCATATTTCGATTGGAGTGAGATTATTTCATGGAACCATGAATGCTTATTAATAATTTTATGGCGAATTATTTGACACCAAAATCTTTTATCCATGCGAAACAAAAGCACTGATGAAGGTAGCAATAAAAATAGCATTGATACTGGTAAGGCAGCCAATCCCAAGTCACAGGCTAATGCTAATACCAGAAACAATATAGAACATACATTGCTTAAAATTTTGATCAAGTGAGTTTTGTAAACCTTATCGAACCCTTTATAGATAGACTGCAATAAGCTAACAACTAAGTTTAAACCAGATAATACGCAGTATGCCAACCAAATAACTAAAATTTGATATGATTCATCAGAAAAGAAATAGCCGCCAATTACAATCAATATAACGATTGCTATGGGAACAATGTAGCAATATACCCGAATAGCATACCTAACTAATCCAAAGGCTTTATCTAACGAAAAACGTTTTCCAACTAAATAGCCATTTCTAAATCTTAAATTTGCATATTCATGGCTAACAAATTGACTGATAATGGTTGTAAATCCCAATTCAGCTAAACCAGTTAATGCAGATAAACTTATGAATGTATACCAAAACCCCTGTTCGGTCACATTTAAAAAAAGCAGGATTGCCGCAATTATAACCGGTCCTTTTATAGCAACTATTATTTTATCTAGGAAAACAATCGCCGTATCTCGTTCCTTTAGCGCCCTAAAAATTGTATTCATTAGGCAAACAACCTCAATAATTCTAAGGAGGAATAAATGAATAAGCGGCTAATAAACCATTTAATCTTTGAAATAAAATTCATATTAGATTTTAACTTGATATACGCAGAATTCAAAGCAATTCAAAGGGGTCAGACTCTAATACTGCTTACTTAACAAAAATACCTTATGAATTAATGGCTTCACGCGCTTTATTGCGCGGTTGTTTAAGCAATGAATAAGGTTTTGGGCGGCGTTTTACAGCACGAGGCTCTGGCTTCCTTTT
>WTAG01000665.1 GCA_013139755.1 Methylomarinum sp.
GGAGATTTTCAACACTTAACGGTGACATAGCCTTGATTTATGAGTCATTATAATGAATTCAATTCTAAGATATTTAAATTTCACTTTCCTTTTCACAATAATATTCAATCTTGGCAGCATAATAATCATAAACCAAAGACCCATATGACTTTCTTTTTCCATACCCAATCTTATCTAATTTCACCACCGCACCCTTTGCCACTTATTTTACGCTATAGACCCTATTGGCATTGAACACGACAGCATAAACATTGACTTTGGTTTTTATTTTTGTTATCAATCACTTGCCAAGGATGAAATACATTAAGAACAATAATAACAATTATATGAGGAGGTAAACCCATGGTCACAGATGATACAGCCAAGAAAAAGGCTTTGCAGGCAAAGCTGACACAGTTGGAAAAAAAGGTAACTAAGCTAACAACTCAGCTAAATGAGAATAAAGTAACGATTCAAGAATATAAGGCATCTATTCAAGTACGTAACGATCAAATTTTAGAGTTGGAACAGGCTTTGCAGACACTAGCGGAACCAGCACCTAAAACCAATCTTTTAACTACCCATGATTTAGCACAGCTAATCAAAAATCATTTTGAGCAAGAAGTGACTGGCAGAGCCAAACATTATATTAAGCAGGCTCAGGAAACTAAAGATCAATATATTAAGCTAACGCTAGACAATGTCGATCAAAAGCTGATTATGCCAGGCAATAAGCTGTATGAGCAGTATCTTGCGCTGGCGATTGATTTACCGGTCCATTTGCAGAAAATATTGCAGCATAAGGTGATTGATCCATTCATGCATCAAATCAACAGCCTTCTGGTTTATGCCGAAGATTTTTATCAGGATAATTTAAAGCAAGTGATAGTCATCATCGTTCAACTATATAAAATGATACTGTTATGGATTGGAGAAATTAAAGCCATCGTTAAAGGTGAAAAAACACTTGATTTAGCATTATTTAAAAACAGTATGCAAGGCAATACGACTCATGCTTAAACACCCGCTATCAAGCTTGCTGTTGCAGCAATAAAGCCCACAAAAAAGCCCCACGCAATTTTATAACTGCCGGGGCTTTTTTTATGGATGTTATTTTTGGCTGTAACTCAATATCCTTCAGTTCTTTTATTTCCCCATAACCGTCGTGAATACCAGACAATCTTTAACTGCTTTTAGCATCTAATTTCAGTAAATCTCTAAACTCTTCTGCAGGTAAAGGGGCGCTGTAATGGTAACCTTGTGAGTAACCACATTGCCGTTCAATCAAGAAATCAGCCTGACCTTTTTCTTCCACACCTTCAGCAATAACTTCCAGCGAGAAAATTTCAGCGATACTCAATATTGATTCGACTAATGCGGCGTCACTGTCATCAACCAGAATGTCACGAATAAATGATTTGTCAATTTTCAAAATGTCGAAAGGCAGTTGCTTTAAATAACTTAATGATGAGAAACCAGTACCAAAATCATCCAGCGCAATTTTAATACCCTGGGCGCGTAGTTTTTCCAATTGCTTTAGATAGCTATTCTGATGTGACATCATCAGGTTTTCGGTGATTTCCATCACCACTTGGCAACGATCCAATCCACTATTATCAATAATGGCTAACCAATTTTCAGCACAATTGTCAGGTATAAATTGACCTGGAGAAAAGTTGATGGCAATTGTTAATGGTTGCTCTCTGTTCTGATTGATCTCTAACATAAAATGACAAACTTGATCCAGCACATAATCACCAATATGAGAAACCAAGCCCAGACTTTCTGCAACTGGAATAAATTCTTCTGGCGAAATAAATCCACGAATAGGATGATTCCAGCGTATCAAAGCCTCGGCACCGATAATACATTGCAATTTAAAGTCGTAAACGGGTTGGTAATAAACCTCAAACTTGTTGTAATTCACCGCATTTTTTAGATCATTAGCCATACGATGCTGCTCTTTTGCTCTCTCAAGCATCGCAGGCGTAAAAAAGCGATAAGCATTGCGACCTTCGGCTTTTGCCGTATACATTGCACTATCAGCATTTTTTAATAATGTTTCTATATCATCACCATCATTTGGAAATAAACTGACACCTATACTGGCAGTAATATGAAGTTCATTCTGATCGACTAGTATCGGCATTTCAATAACTTCAAGAATTTTTTCTGCAATGGGCATTGCATCGGTTTCTGACTTCAAATCAGTCAACAACACGGTGAACTCATCGCCTCCAAAGCGTGCGAGGGTATCTACGTCTCTGAATATTTTTTTCATACGCTCAGCGACCTGTTGTAATACCATATCGCCATGAGAATGCCCCAGCGCATCATTAATATCCTTAAACCCATCCAGATCAATAAACATCACACTCAATAGGCTACCCGCACGTCGAGCACTTTTTATAGCCTGTTCCAGATGGTCGTAAAAGAGGTTTCTGTTAGGTAGGCATGTCAGCGAATCGTAATTCGCCTGTTTAAGAATAATCTGCTGGGTTTTGTACGATTCACTGATATCACTAAAAACACCAATATATTTGTTGATTGTGCCACTTTCATCTTTGACGGTACAAATAGACAACCATTCAGGATAGATTTCACCATTTTTTCGACGATTCCATATTTCTCCTTGCCAAAATCCATCCCGTTGTATTTTCAGCCACATATCTTGATAAAATTGCAAGTCATGGCGACCGGAACGGAGCATATTGGGATGTTTTCCTACTACCTCCTCTTCTTGGTAACCAGTAATCTGACTAAAAGCAGGATTAACAGAGAGAATATTATTTTGCTGATCAGTAATAATAATCGCCTCGTTGGCAGCATCAAATACTTTCGCTGACAATCTGACTTGTTGTTCTGATTGATATTGTTTAGTGATGTCCAGAATGCTTAGTACGGCACCAGTAACCTTGTCCTCATTGCGACTGATATAGGGATAAATATTGAGTTGATAATGTCGATCCTGATAAGTCAGTTTTTGCTGATAACTTTGTTTTAGTTTAATAACTTGTTGGGTGTGATAAATGAGTCGGTCATTACAGAATATGCTATCTAATGCTGTCAAACTGTAAGGAATGTCAGTTTGAATAATATTCAGAAACTCTTTACTCGTTTTATTATAGCGGCTGATAGTTAATTGTTGGTCAACCACCAAGACGACCTTCTGAATACTATCCAAAATATTATTAAGATCATCATTGGCCGTGGTTAACTCATCGGTTTTCTTAAATAATTCATCATTAACCAGAGTCAACTCTTCATTAATTGATTGTAGCTCTTCGTTGGAAGATTGCAATTCTTCATGACTAGTTTGCGCTTCTTCATTCAAGGTTTGCAGTTGATTATCCGAATACTCCAGTGCTTCGGTAACTGTTTGTAAGGTTTCCCGGGTGGCTTGTAGTTCATGCTGTATGTCTCGATAACATTCACCCTCTATCTTGCCATTACTTTTGATTTCGGATGCTTTGAAAAACTGAAAGGAAATTAACAGCAATTTTTCATTATGTTGAGGATGTGATACAGGGTTTATTAAAAGTCTGCATTGATCCTTTTCTGAACTAGAGGGTAACTCAATAATATGACCGGCAACTTCTTCTTTATTACTTAGAGCATGGCAACAATAAGCTTTTAATTCATTTTTAAGGGCAGGATCTATGATTGAATACAAGTTAAAGTCAGCTTTGCCTTGCGGGATCTTGATGACATCATCACAATGATTAAAAAACTCCAGAATGCGGCCGTCCCGAGTCGCTAGAATACTAGGTGGCGAAAAACTTTCTACCAGTTTGTTAAGTCCCAGGTTTTTATAACTTTGTTCTGTAGCTGCTGTGTGAAATTCAAGCTGTGGTGAACTAAACTGACTGGACTGCCTTGCACTGAGTTCAGGACGTATAATTCGATTGCAGTTTTTTATAAATAATTTGCTGTTCCTGTCCAGTTCAGTATAGGCATCATTCAAACTCCATAATGATTCGGCCTTTCCTAGAAACAACACACCATTATCGCGCAAAGAGTAATGAAAAACACTCAGTATTTTTTCCTGTAAGGTCTGGTTAAGATAGATTAGCAAATTACGACAACTAATCAGATCCAGGCGAATGAAAGGAGGATCTTTTATTAGATCCTGACGGGAAAAAATCACCCGTTCCCTTAATAATTTACAAACAGAGTATTCTGTTTTCTGCCGGATAAAATATTTATCACGCAAGGTTTCTGGGAGCTGTTCCAACAAGGCTTCACTGTATATGCCCCTGCGAGCAATCTGTATGGCATCATTATTGATATCAGTGCCGTAGACTTGAATTTTATAACGGGCAAATGAGGCACCGAGTTCTTCGGCCAGCAACATAACAATGGAATAGACCTCAATGTCATTAAGTT
>WTAG01000169.1 GCA_013139755.1 Methylomarinum sp.
AACATCACTGACTTATATGAAGTTAAAGTCAGTTATGATTTCAATCCTGATCTTAGAGGCATGTTTACCATCGCCTTAGAAGATACCGAACGAAACAGTCAATCCAGAACCTATCTGACCGATGCTGCGGGCAACCCATTTTGGGGTAGCAACACCACAGTCAATCAAAATGGACAGCAATTTACTGCCAACCCAAAAGTATTTGGTGTATCTGCTTTGGGCGGTAGCGAAAATGAAAGAAAAACCATGGCTTATGGTTTTAACCTCTCAGGCAAATTAACCGATAACTGGGATATTGATACCACTGCCAGCTATTTTGATGCCTTTAAAGATACTCAGTATCAAAACTTTGTTAGCCGTAATGACCCAGCTTTTGCTACAAACAAATCAGGTCGCATTAAGGACATTGACGTCTGGTGGGTAGATTACAGTCTCAAACTGGCAACGCAAAAACTGTTTGGACGCGATGACCTTGGTTTTATGGCGGGTTATCAATTCAACCATTCATTTTTGGATATCGATCAATATAATTCTACCGACGTTGATGCAGGCATAAAAGGCACATTACGCGATGCTGATGGTGGATCCACAGAAACGCACAGTCTATTTACCCAAGTCGACTGGGATTTTATAGAAGACTGGAATATCATGGCAGGCCTTCGTTATGATCATTGGTCTACTTCAAGAGGTCATATTAATGACCAGAATGGAACTGGTAGTATTGATGACCGTGATGCGGGCAGAATTTCACCAAAAGCTTCGCTAAGCTTTACACCGACAAATGAACTAAGCTTACGTTACTCATTCAGTAAAGCTTATCGTTTTGCAGTGGCCGAGGAATTATTCGACAGCTCCAGTAACACAAATGCATCCAACATTTCTGATCCGACACTGGCACCAGAGTCCGGTTATTTTCATGATTTTAAAGTTCAATACGAACTTGACCAAGGCTATACCAGCGTTTCATTGTTTTACAATACAATTGAAAACGAAATCATGAACACCCAAACCTTACAAAACAATGGCACGACAAGAAATAGAACTCGTGGAATTGATAAAACCGAAACGATTGGCGTAGAGTTTGTTTACCAGCAAGACTACATTATGGGTCTGCCTCTTGGCTTGAACGTAAACGGTACTTGGTTAAACAAGGAGATTAAGGAAGATGCAAATAGCCCTGATCTAGTTGGTAACGAATGGGTAAGAGTTCCAAGATGGCGAGCTAACAGCACTCTGACTTATCATACAACAGAACATTGGGATAATAGCTTAGCCATGCAATTTCGCAGCAAGCAGCATACCAATGCTGATAATTCCGACTTCGTTGGACGAGTTTATGGTGCATCAGATGAATATCTGCTGGTTAACTTTAAATCAGGCTACAAAATGCCTATCGGCAACGATATAACCGCTAAATTTTCTGTTGGTGTAGATAATATACTGAACGAAAAATATTATGATCACCACCCGTACCCACAAAGAACTTATTTTGCAAGTATAGGCCTGGACATTTAATTTAAAATTATTTTAACCGCCAACTAAGCTCCCTTATCTATCAAGGGGGCTTTTTTTGTTAAAACAACAGCATAAATTGCCTGACAATAATGAATAAAAAATCACTCTACCTAGCGGTTTTATTGCTTGGTTTCAACACTGCATGTTCAACCAAAATTAGCACAGAAACACCAATTACCCAGCAGACAGAAGAAATTAAAACTGTACTAGCCAAACCCAAAAAGCATAGACATGAGTCTCTACCAGAAGGTGTCATCAGCGCTGATATAGTCAACCACAACAATCGCTTACACCTGTTAACTGGCAAACATAAACAAGGACAAAAATCACTTTGGTATCAATATTCTACTGATGGCGGCAACAGCTGGTCAGCTGAAAATAAAATCCTGAATGATGATAATATCGCCGCAAAAATACTTCGCGGCAATGATGCTCAAATTGCAGCACAGGGAAAAAATATTGTAGTCACCTGGACTAAATATGACAAAGCGACTCGATTTAATGCAGGCGCTATGCTGGCAGCCAGAAGCACTGATGGTGGGCAAAGCTGGCAATATGCCCAAACACCTCCTGACTGGAAAAAAGGCCCACATGGTTATATCGACATGGCAGCTGACGATCATGTTATGCATGCGGTCTGGCTGGATAGTCGTGTCAGTCATTCAGAGGTTAAAGCATCACAAGGGCTACGCTATGCCCGTTCAACAGATGGTGGTCTTAGCTGGCAGTCTAACAAAACCCTGGACGACCTCACCTGCTCATGTTGTTGGAATACTATTAAAAACGATGCTAAAGGTAATACCTATGTGCTGTATCGTGACAAACAACCTTCTGACTTATCAATCGGTGTTATTGACCGACAACAACAATGGCAAAGATTAAACCACGTAGGCGCATTCAACTGGCAGTTTGAGGGTTGCCCTCATATAGGCGGTGGTCTGGATTTCCAAACAACTGGCGGTAAAAAACGCGTACATGCCGTGGTCGGTACAGGCCATCAGGAACATTTAGGCATCCATTACTTGTATTCAGATGATGCGGGAAAAAACTGGTCTGCAAGCAAGCAATTTGGTGATGAGTCTGCAATTCATGCTGATATAGCCGCACATGACAATGGTCGTGTGGTTGCTGTGTGGGATATGATGGGCGAAGATGGCCTGGCAGTTTTTGTTGCAGAATCTCAAGACCGGGGCGCAAGCTGGTCAACATCAAAACAAATTTCTAATACGAGTATGCGAGCAACTCACCCACGCATAGTGAAAACTGAAAAAGGTTTCTTAGCATTATGGACAGAAAATAACGGACATCAACAAACACTGGCAACTTTGGGCCTGTAAATCATGATTAATCTACGTTTGTTACTATTAACCACACTAATGATGCTATCTATCAGTACGGTTAAAGCTGATGTATCCATCCTGCCTTTTAAAAAAGGCAGTTTTGCCGAAATTAAAAATCATTATCAAAACCGACCTTTTATCCTGGTTTTCTGGTCGGAAAGCTGTAGTTACTGCATGAAAGAGTTAGCCATGTTCGGCAAACTCTACAAACATTACCCGGATGTAGCTATAGTAACTGTTGCGACTGATTCTTTTCTGGAGAATGAGATTGTTAAAGATGTACTAAACCGTAGCCAGCTGGAACTGAAACAAACCTGGGTCTTTGCAGACCAGTTTCCCGAACGTATCTATGCCGATATCAACAAACGCTGGCGTGGAGAATTACCGGTCACTCATTTCTTTGACCGCAACAATCAGGAAACCCGACACATGGGCATCATCAAGGAAGACGAGTTAATAAAGTGGCTGGAGATACAAGCGGCCCCTTAACCCCCTTATTTGTATCAAATACCTTTCCTGATTACCCATACCCTTGCTGGGGGCTTAAATCAACGGCATTGTACTCACTAGAAATAACTGGGCTAATACATACCCAAGATACCTTTTATGGTTCTTATATCGTCATTAATGGCCCTGCGGGAGATTGATTGTCGTTATGCTGAGCGCTGTAGAATCTCTCAGCGATAGCAATATGCTTTCAGGGTATCGTTATACACTGGCAGCAATTATGATTGCAGAATTATTCCAAGTGATTATGGGGCGTTACAAAATGGGGAGTCTGAGTGCTTTCTTCCCCACTCCAGTGGTGTACGGAATGCAGGCTGCAATGGGAATTAGCATTATGGCCAAACAAATTCACGTTATGCTTGGTGCAACACCCGAACCTGGCAGTCTTTTTTCCATGATAGGGCAAATTCCCAACAGCCTGTTAAATTCAACATCTTAAATTGCAACCATATGCTTAATCTCCCTATCCATTTTATTCATCTGGCCGTTTTTAAAGCAAAGCAAACTCAGTAAAATCCCAGCACCTCTCATCGTGCTATTACTAGGCATGGGCTTGGCGCAATTATTTGACATCCAGCATGACCATTATCACTTCTGGCAAGCCGAATTACATGAGCATTTAATCTCACCGCCCTTTTTAGTCGATATTCCTGCAGATTTTACTGAATACTTTTACTTACCCGATTTCTCGAAAATTTTAACCTTCGAATTCTGGGTCGCAACGATTAGTATTTGTTTGGTTGCAAGTCTTGAAAGTTTATTAAGTGCCTCCGCAGCAGAAAAAATAGCCCCCTATAAAAGACCGACTGATTTAGATCGTGATTTATCTGCTATCGGCTTAGGCAATGTTATTTCTGGTTTCCTAGGCGGTCTGCCAATGATTGCCGAATTTGTGCGCAGTTCAGCCAATGTAGAAAATGGCGCTCAAACGGGTTGGGTCAATTTCTTTCACGGTTGAATACTGCTGCTTTTTGTAGTTCTATTTCCACACTTTATTCACAATATCCCTCATGCTTCCTTAGCTACCTTACTGGTTTATGTTGGCTACCGTCGTGACCCAAAGGTGGGGATAGGAAATCAATCAATTATCGGGAGAACTTAAATATCAATCGAGTCTGACCCTGAGGTATTATTTTTTCTTTGATATGTCGTCGTTCCATGAATCTTTGGATTTCGGCAGACGCCCCAAATTATCAACAACTCGAATGCTATTGGGCGGAGTATCTGCCCATTTCCACAAAATTAAATTGTGGTTTTGTTCTGTACAGCCTGGCGCAAAACTACGACACTGAACACCAGTAATGCCCAAAGTATGCAATTTATCGACTAGCTTCCATGTTGGTGGGTCTTGTTTTTGTGTAGCCAACCCTTCCCAGGCACAAGCTAACTGAGATAAGGTAAAACCAAGAAATTGTAGGGTATCGGGATTATTCAAGTCTGCAATATTGGTACAATCAACATCATATGCAACTATAGTCATTGGTTGTGCTTTAAATGGAAAGCCTTGCTGTGCTTCCATCCATGCTGTTGTTAGATCTAGCGAAGTATACAAGGCTGAGGTTTCTGGTCGATTAAAACGGCCACCATATCTTTTAGCACCTTTTCCCGAAAGAGGGTCAAACGCCCACATGGAATGATGGGCTCTATAGACAGTACCTATAAATCGAAATACTGGTATGTTCAAGCATAACCACCGTCAGCAATACGAGAAAGATAATCTTTAACTGCTTTCGCTCGTCCTTCCTTAACTAAATCTTCGGCTGTTTTATCACCAAAAGAATGTAGCGGCTGAGAACGAAACCATGCAAAAGCTCGACCTACACTACCTGACCATTCAGTTACACGGTTAATAATTTCCACCGTATCTCGTAACCTAGCTTGTGTTGCTTTGCTTTTGAGTCTTACCACTTTAGAAACAGAGTCTTTGGATAACCCTGTAACTTCAGCAAGATCACTTTTAGTGATATGTAATTCTTTAGCTAGTGCGCCTGATGCAACTAACCCATCATTGCCAATAACTGTGTGTAAAAAATCAATACTCATTATTATTGCCCCATTTTATTTACATGATTAGGGTGATTATATGGGGTTTTTTTATGACTTACAATATTAATTTACCCAATAAAAATACAAAAGGGCCAAAAAATTATAAGTAAACTAGCAGTTTACAGCCTCATTGCTCTTGGTTCTTTCCTTTTAATTATGTGGCAGTCATCTGAGTTTTCTTTTCCCACGCTTAACTTTACAAACATCAAAAAACAGCTTTTGCTCTTTCATCAGAAGGTTTCTTTTCCACAAGAGTTCTCCCACAGAAAAAATAACACTTGCTTCACCTGAAAAAGAAAGTTGCGTAACGGAACCGAAGCAGCTTTATTTTTCCGCGTGTAAGCACTTGTTAGTGCCTAATAATTTGTACACTTAGCAAGTCAAATTTGATATTAAAATCAAGAGAGATTAGAGGTCACCTAAAATGGATTTGTAGCTTGATTTATGTGATACAGTGCACCTGAAAATTCTAATCTTAGTGGTCTAGCCATGTGTTTAATAGCAGCATAAATGTTGGAATGTTAGAACTGACCCTATTTCTCCTCTATTTCTCCTGTAGCGACGAGGAACGAGGAGTGTAGCTTTTGACTTTCCGAGTGCATTTTAATTGTTATGCTTATTAATAACCTGGGTCATGCTGACTATTTTGCGCAATTTCTTGCTCTATGTGTTGGCCTCTTTGAAATTGAGCTATGACATTTTGTTTTATTTTAGTGGACGAAGTTCGAGGATTATATTTAATTTGTACAGTTTTTTTGCCTTGTTCGTTAAGATAATTTTCCACACCTATATTATGAGGTTTTCTACCCCAGTCTTCACCAATAACAAAAATATCGGCTTTAACCTCCTTACAAACAGAAATGTAATCCAGTTCATGATATGGAAGAACAATATCCACACAGCGAAGTGCTTGAAGC
>WTAG01000594.1 GCA_013139755.1 Methylomarinum sp.
CCAAAAAAATGAAAATTTTTTACAGATCAGCCAGCTAGACAACGAAAAATTGACTTACTGTGTATTATGTTAAATAAGGTGTTATCCACATACGCACGACTACCTCCCTCTAATATTACTTTTCACCAGAAAAGCTTCTTCTAATCACCATTATTACCGTAATAAAAATAATTATTACGGAAAATATCGTATTTATGATATTTATGTAATACGATAATTATCATATTATTGTTGATTTTTACGTAATTTAAAGGGAAAATAACACTTAATCTATTTATTAACGGTTATCTCACCATGAACAATGTCACTCCAATTAATAAAGCACCTCGTTTAACAGAAAAAGAAGTTCATGAGGCTGCTCAAAACCTTATCGATTCCAACGAAAGTGTTTCCTCATTAAGTTTATTAAAAGTGCTTGGTAGAGGTTCTTTAACAACAATTACTAAATACATGAGCTCCTTTAATAAAGATAAGGAGGAACCAGAAAACAATGTACTCTCACCTTTTACTGAAATTCCGGAATCCTTATCCAGATCAACAAAGTTATTAGCCATTAAGATATGGACCGAATCACAAGAAATAGCCAATAAAGAACTTGAAAGCCAACGTGAAGTTTTACAGCAAGCAGCAAAACTATCCGCCGATCGCGTAAAAGAAGCTGAGGTATTTAGTGATGAACAAGCTAAACGACTGGAAGAAATTGAAAGGACTTACGGACAAGAAATCGAGGATTTGAGTAACAACTTAAACACTGTTAATACAGAGCTAAGCGAAAAAAACAGCACTCTTAACAATACAGTGATTGAGCTGGAAGTTTCTAAAAATGAAATTACTTTATTAAAAGACGCTTTACAAGATACAAAAAATCAGCTAAATGAACTTAAAGAGAATAGACAATCTGACTTAACCGAGTTGAGACATGATAACCAATCTAAAATTGAAGACTTAAAAACCGAAATTAAAGATAAGCAGGATGAATTACTAGCTCTTAAAACTTATTTAGGCGATGAAAAAACCAAGCTGGACGCAGAAAATAATCGCCTTGATTTACAGGTTGCCAAGCAACAGATGAGTTTAGACCTGATAAGTAAAAGACTGGAAGAAGAAAAATACTTGCGCTCAGCCGATGTTAAAGAAAACAAGGTATTAAGAGAGAAATCAGCACTACTTGAAGGTGAACTTACTGCCTGGAAAAAAATACATCTAAAAGAAAGCACTGATGTAAAAAAGAAATCGTTATAAACCGTGCATTGTAATTGGAGCCAATATAATAATGTTTTCTGGCTTTATTATCGACGTTTGGATAAGGGGAAATTCCAGTGGCCTACCCATTTAGAGCAGAACACAGGAATAAAATTCCACTTGCTGAAATCTGGAAAATATTCTGTGCCAAGCTTATTGGTCACATTCGATATTTTGGTGTGACCTTTAACGCGGAGCAGGTGGGTAAATTTCTCTATCAGGTAACGAGAAATCTGTTTAAATGGCCTTAATTGAAGAAGTCAGAGGAAGTCATTCAATTGGCATCAGTTTGGTCGTTTCTTGCGACAGTTACTACTGCCCAGAGTGCGAATTTATCATTCACTTTACGGATCAATAACAGCGTGAATGATTTCATCTTGAGCCTAGTGCCTAAATAGGGCGTACTGGGTTCTAACGAGGTGGAGTCAGGGTGACCAGCTCCTCTACTCTCTCATCTAAGTTAAGGTTAATAGTTGTCTGGCTGAGATATTAATTGTAAAAATATTTACTAGAGTAAGGTTCATTTTATTACTCCCACCGTTCGTATATATTATCCTGATGGTACATAAGAAAATCAGCATGGGGTTGAAATTTTTCTGGCAAATAAATTGGTTTTCTATCGTAATTCAAAAGTGCTGAGATGTAGAAGTCATTATCATTCTTAA
Organism: Methylomarinum sp.; assembly: GCA_013139755.1. The sequence continues at coordinate 1,908 of WTAG01000594.1, forward strand.
TAATTTTTTGAGAAACCCGCACAGTCATATCATTGTTGATAGTAATGATACCTATGTCAAATGCTTTGTCGTGCAGCATTGACAAAGACAGTCCATTGCTAGGGTTTAATCTATTTTTCTCATCTTTGTGCCAAGGAACAATGTGGCTTGCTACTAATAATTCAGGAATGGATAATCCAGTAATACAACATTGACAATTATAAGCGCTGAGAACAGCTTTTCTAAAGAACCCTTGTCCAATACGTGCTTTTGTTTGTACAATTCTACTGATCCCTGTGTAATCAATTTCTTTATCTGAAAAGATATTATCAGCTGATTTTACTTCTAGTATATTTTCCGAGTCCACTAATTTTAAAGCTTCGTTTGATTTTAATACGAAGCTCTCCCAATCAGCTTGCATTTCCTCCCACATAGCTTTATCTGCCAAGGAAGCACCTTTTAACCCCTTACGACCTGATGAGGTTATTGCTGGATCAAGACTTGCAATATTTGTTAGTTTCATCGCAAGTGCAGATGGTGTTCTTCCAATGAAACTAGCGTATTTAATGATTTCTGGATTACGAGAATGCAATTTTCCGAAAGGCATTTGGCAGTAGAGGTTAAATGCCACTAATAATTATTGTCGTGTCCAGCTAAGTTTTGTTGTTGCCATTATTCATAAATCCTATCTTGTTCTTTTTGTTTTTTTAAGATGCAGAGTGATGGATGAATTCTCTTGAAAAAGTTGCAATATTATCAACGGGAATTTCATTGAAACAGATTGAAATTCTGGGTTCAAATGATTCAACTTTGGCATAAACGTTCCAATAAACGAAGCAATTACATTTTTGAAAAAATTCCGTTGTACGCTGTAGCAATTATTAATCACTTCTGTAAAGCTCTGTTTTGTAGTTGAACGAATCCACAAATCGCAGCAAAAAGGTGATTCTTGATGGCGCCTTTACTGCGAACCTGGAATCGTTCAATATTTCACACCTGCTTTATTGCACGGTGATATTGCTC